>JAFDYA010000040.1 GCA_018267675.1 Bacteroidota bacterium | reverse complement strand
GGGGAAAAAAGTACGATGTACTCAGTACATCCTTCTCCTTTAACCGGTCCGTTGACCCTAAAGGACGTCCTTCTTCAGGCGTGTATGGTGGAGAAATCCACCTTGTAGTTGAGTCTTATGCAGACACTACCTTGCTTGAAATTATGCTGAACAAACAGCATACGGCACAAACAGGCGATGTTACCTACGATCAGGGTTCCTCTGATGGGGTAATGAAGACCTTGAAATTTGTTGATGCCTTCATCACCAATTACACGGAGTCCGCCGCGGCACACAGTTCTGATGCTATGACCATCCAAATGACGCTTTCCGCAAGGGAAATCTCTATGGGTGATGCAGCAAAACACGTCAACCTGTGGCCAGATAACAAAGCATAATAGAAGTTGATACTACCCGAGGTGTTTATTATTTATCTCGGGTAGTCTTTTTCTTAAGTTCCTTTGTTTCAACTTAGCTCTTATTTCAATAGGGGTAAACTGTTTTCTATTTATTTTTCATTTATTTTTTTTAATCAACCAAAACCAAACCAGACATGGCTTACAAAATGACCCTCAATCTAGGAGGGAAAACTTACGACGTACTCAGTACATCATTCTCTTTTAACCGCTCCGTTGACCCTAAAGGACGCCCATCTTCAGGCGTGTATGGCGGCGAGATCCAGCTTGTAGTGGAGTCTTATGCAGACACTACTTTGCTTGAAATTATGTTGAACAAGCAACACACTGCTCAAAAAGGTGATATTACCTATGATCAGGGAAGCAGCGACGGCGTGATGAAAAAGCTCTCTTTCGTGGATGGCTTTATCACTAATTACACAGAATCTGCAGCAGCTCATAGCTCTGATGCAATGACCATCCAAATGACTATTTCCGCTCGGGAAATCTCTATGGGTGATGCCGCAAAACATGTTAATCTCTGGCCTGATAACAAAGCCTAAGATTGAAATAAAATCCCGGGCTTGTAATAACAGGTTCGGGATCTTTACTTTCTAAAAATCTAGTTGAAAAAGTATCGCATAAATTTGAACGCCGATATATTTTTTCAGGGCAACATACACAATAACCATTTTTTTTTAACCCAAAACCAAACCAGCTATGGCTTACAAAATGACCCTCAACCTCGGGGGAAAAAAGTACGATGTACTCAGTACATCCTTCTCCTTTAACCGGTCCGTTGACCCTAAAGGACGTCCTTCTTCAGGCGTGTATGGTGGAGAAATCCACCTTGTAGTAGAGTCTTATGCAGACACTACCTTGCTTGAAATTATGCTGAATAAACAGCATACTGCACAAACAGGCGACATTGCCTACGATCAGGGTTCCTCTGATGGTGTAATGAAGACCTTGAAATTTGTTGATGGATTTATCACCAATTACACAGAGTCTGCCGCGGCACAATCTTCTGATGCAATGACAATCCAGATGACAATTTCTGCCCGGGAAATTTCCATGGGTGATGCTGCAAAACATGTTAATTTGTGGCCTGACAACAAAGCTTAGCGCTTTTTAATACTGTCAGCAGGAATTGGTTGCCGCAAGACTTCCATAAAGGAGTCTTGCGGCCTATTCTTTACCTTTAAACAAATTACCGTGGCACAACAAATTAGCGTAGAAATTACGATAAATGGCAAAAAGATTTCGCCTTTTTCTAGGTTGTCTTTACGGCAGCAATTTAATGAACATCATTATTTTGAATTGCATTTTAATTACGATGTCCTAGAAGCAAAAGGTGCCGTGACCCTCGACAAATCCAAGGATTTTTTGGGGAAAGCAATAAATATTTCCTTCAATGACCTTAAAAAGTCAAAGAAGGAAACGGTTTTTAAGGGATTAGTGACCGATATCCGTATATCCAATACCTTGGATTCCCCAGGTGATCTGATTTTTTCGGGATATAGCCCTACAATATTGCTGGAGAACTCTGAATCCAACAACTCATTTTTGGAGTCCACTTTAAGTGCTATTGTACGTAGCGTTAGCGCAGCAGTTCCCACAAATGATTTGAATGTCTCTGTTTCTCCCGTAAAAAAGAATGCACTTCCCTATTGCGTTCAGTACCACGAAAGCAATTTCAAATTCCTCAGGCGAATTGCTGCTGAGTATGGGGAGCATTTTTTTTATGATGGCTCAAAATTGAATTTTGGTAAACCAAGCCAAGCACCGCAAGTCGCCTTGCAATACCCAAATGATATTTCGGATTTGGACTTGCAGGTAAAACTTGGCCCTGTTGATTTTGAACATGTTGGCTATTTGTCCAAGTCGCACAAGACCTTATCAATTGCATCATCCGGACAGGACGTTGCTGGCTTGGATGCCAATGGGAAGTACGCCTTGAACACGTCAAAATCCCTTTTTAAGTCAAAGACTACTTCCTTATCTCCTAGGAAGTTTTTGGAGGCCAAAGAATTAGATGAATCAGTAAAAATGATAAAGTCAACTACAGCTGGCGGATTTGTCGTTGTAGAAGCTACATCTGATTCTCCAGAAATAGCCCTAGGCGCCACAGTAGCGATCAAGGCAAACGATACGGATTATGGGAAATTTACAGTCATCTCAGTAAATCACACTACTGACGGTTTTGGTAATTATTCAAATCATTTTGAAGGAATACCGAGCACCATCGCCGTGGTTCCTAATCCCTATATCCAAAAGCCAATCGCTGAATCACAATTAGCTGTTGTTACCAATGTGAAAGATCCTGATAATTTGGGGCGGGTAAAAGTGCGCTTGCTTTGGACTGAGAATCTGGAAACACCATTTATTAGGGTGCTTGTACCACACAGCGGAACTTATGGAAGCGGAGAAAAGACGAGAGGCTTTTTCTTTACTCCGGAAGTTAATGATATGGTGATGGTTGGGTTTTCTCAGAACGATCCCGAACGTCCTTTCGTGATGGGTAGTTTGCCACATGGTAAAATGATTGATTCATCTAAAAATTCGGATAATCAAACTAAGTCAATCAGTACTCGGAGTGGAAATATCATCACCTTTACCGACAAAGACAATGCAAAGGAACAGGAGATAAATATTCAAACGGACAAGCAGAACTATATTTCAATCAACTTGAAGAATAGTGATGGGACAATTAAGATTTACTCCTCAAAAGCAATTGAAGTGAACTCTCAGGAGACCATCGTCGTAAAAGCTGCAAAATCTATCGAAATGCAGGGAGATAAGACGGTGACTGTTAAGTCTGAGAAGATTAATGTGGAAGCTTCGGATACCATAACGCTTAAAGCCAATTCAAAAGTTGAAATAAAGGCCGCCGATATTAACATTGAAGCAAATAATGGCGTATCCGCCAAGGCGAATGCGAGCATGAAGATTGAGGGAACTCAAACCGAAATCTCCGGCCAAGCAACTACCAAAGTGAAAGGTGCCTTGGTGAATGTCGAAGCAAGTGGAATTAACACCATCAAGGGTGCGATGGTGATGATCAATTAATGAAAGACAGGAGTTTTATACTTCTGGTCGGTGTAAATTTTTTATCTTTAGGTCATGGATGCAAATAAACTCTACCAGATGCCTTTCCGATTTGATTTGCTCATGGAGCGAAACAAGGAATTGCCTGCCGTCAATCTAGGAACCTCGATTGCACAAAATATCTTTTTGATTATTACCTCAAAATATCAAGAACATCGTTTTGATTCTGAATACGGCTGCGAAATTTGGGAAAGAGATTTTGAATTGATTACCAATGCATTGGTCTGGCAGGAGGAAGTGAATAAATCAATAATGAAAACCCTCACGAAGTATGAGCCGCGCTTGGATAATATTTCAGTGGATACCATTATTTCTGAAGAGCCTCATTACAATCCTCAGACTCATGTCCGAAGTATGAAAAAAAAGCTAACCATAAATGTAAAGGGTGTACTCAAGGCAACCGGGGAACCCTTTACATTTTCCCCTAAGCTATTCATTAGCCCGATTTCAATTGACTAAACCGACCGGAACGAAGATTTTATGCTGAATACAGAGAACATCAACTTAAGTAAAGAAGCAATCGCAAGCAGAATGTTTCGTAACGCAGCTCGTTTTTGGGGGCTGAACGATACGAACATGGATAATTTTGACCCGCTAGTACGCCTATTGGTTGAAGCCTGCGCTGTGGAGGTCTATCGAATTGACAATGAAATTGCTTCACTTCAGCGAATCATGACCGAAAGGCTCGCTGATTTGTTGATACCCGAGGTGCATATTCAACCTAGACCGGCACATGCAATAGTGCATGCTGCAGCTTCAGATTCAATGATGTATGTTGCTTTGGAAGCGCAGTTTCTGCACCAAAAAAGAGTATCATCTGTAGTGAATGGCCCTTTGGATAAGACTTTGGATGTGTTTTTCTCGCCCTCTGGTCGTTTCAAGGCAATTTCCGGTGATGTTGCAATTATAGCCGCTTCTTCTAATGTATATCAAGTCAATGATTTCCAACAGAAAGAAACCTATATGCGTACCATGCAAGGGCGACCATTCCCGGCACAGACTGTTTGGGTGGGCATTCGCGCCGAACGTGGGCAGGATTTAACTGACTTAGGTATTTTCTTTGATCTGAAAAATACCCCTGATAAGTATCGTTATTTGTCCATGCTGGGGCATGTAAAATGTACGATGAATGGTCAAAAATTGAAACTGAATAAAGGACTTTCCCATACCAGTTTTGAGGACCATGAATTGCCTTTTGAAGATGCATTGGAAGAGTTGTACATCAACAGAAGGCTGGAGCGGCAAATTAACAGAATTTATTCAAGTAATTTTTTAACGATTGGAGAGGATAATGATATTTTAAAATCGTTGGATCCTAGTCAGCTAAGAAATTATCCGGCTGAATTTGATCAGTACATTGGGCCAGGAGAGTTGGCACAAATGAAGGAACCCTTACTTTGGTTGAAGTTGGAGCTTCCCCCAGAGTTTACAGTGCCGGTGATCGATGATTTAGTAATAGCTATCAATTGTTTTCCGGTAGTCAATCGGCATCTCAACGAAATGAACTATCGCTTGAATAGCTACTTCAATATCATTCCACTACTTACCTCGGAACAATTCTTCGCCGTGAAACATGTGGAGGGAACGATTGTTGGGCCGAGGGGGAGGAATGATTATGTGTATTACCCTTTTGATCAGTACAATGATGTGGACAAAGGGATTTACACGGTACGGGTCGGCGATTTGGAACGATTTGATAGCAGAAATGCAGCGGAATACCTAAATTATTTGATGGAATTGCTACGGGACGAAAGTCGTGCATTTGCAGCCTTTGGTCAAGATTTTATGGCTTCAGCTATTAAAGACTTGAATCAAAACATCGGACTTATTGAGCAAAAAATTAAGCAGAACCTACACCTACTACAAACCACGCCAACATACTTATTGATCAACCCGATGGAGGAAGGTGATACCATCTTTGTACAATATTGGACCTGTGCCGGCGAAAGTGGAAACGGGATTCGTAGTGGTTCTCAGATGGATCTTTATGAAGGTTCTTCTTTTGTTAAAAAGAGCTTAGTGCTAATGACACAGAGTACGGGCGGCTTGGATAAATTGAAAAATACGGAGATCCTTACTGCGTTTAAATCAGTGCTACTTTCCAGAAATCGAATTGTAACGGCAATTGACATTAAAAATTTCTGCACATCTTATTTACAATCGAAAGTTACCAAAGTTGTTGTGGAAAAGGGAGTTGGGCTGAGTCCAATGCCCAACCAGGGTTTGATTCCGGTGATCAACGTGAAGCTCAAGCCGAACGATTCTAGCTTAATCTCTACCGAAGAATGGGAAAGGATTAAAGTGGAACTAGTCGCCGAATTGCAACACCAAAGCGCTATGGATACGAATTATACAGTTGAGGTAACCTAAACCAATTTTTACAAGCCCCTAAATACGCCATTCTTATGAAGCCAACTATGCCGGATAATTTTTTAAAAGGCTTAGACCCGCAGCAACAAGCAAATTGCAACTCTGGCCTCAAAGACAACGGAAGGGCTGTGGAAATGGTTCATGGTCGGAGCGTTTTTTATCGATTTGCTGGATATTGTGACCTATATCAGGCTGCGAATAGTGTATTAGGGCCTTGGTGGTTTTCCGAAGCGGTTTATAATTCATGGTTAATTCGATACCGCCGTATGCGCAGCGAGCAAAATATTAGTTTCTCCGACTTTGCACGGGCACAATTGGCCTTGCCCGATAGTTGGAATAGTAAGGAAGGATTGTATAGAATGACAATTGGCGCTGGGAAACAAGTTGAAGCACTTGTAGGATTCGGAAGGCATCAACCGTTGTCAGGGTCACGCGATCAAGTATTGCCCAATGGTAAAATTAATGAGACGCCCAATGTCTTCTTGATTGGGGGAGAGAAACAGTATTATTTTAAAGTAGATGATATTAAGTGTTTTAAAATTGAAAAAATAATTTAGTTTAAACGAATATTTTATGGGAAAACCAGCAGCAAGATTGACCGATATGCATGTGTGTCCGATGGTGACACCGGGGGTACCACCTGTTCCACACGTAGGAGGGCCGGTTGTAGGGCCTGGCTCGCCGACGGTACTTATTGGGAAAATGCCAGCAGCCGTGATGGGCGATTCTTGTGTTTGTGTTGGGCCTCCCGACACTATCATACTTGGCTCCACCGGAGTGATGATCGGTGGTAAGCCGGCAGCTCGCATGGGCGATTCGTGTGCGCATGGCGGTACGATAGTGGCTGGTTGTGTTACCGTGCTTATTGGTGAAGCCGGTGGTGGCGGTGGTGGTGGTGGCTCTGTGATGCCGGTGCAGGTAATGCTGCAAGCCATGCAAAAGGCAAGCCCCGAAGTGAAGAAAACCATGAAGCAGACAGCAGCGTTGCAAGAAGCGGCGGCTGATGGTACACCATTCTGCGAAGAATGTTCCTCCTGAGCCTAATAAAAATTTTGCGCCAATGCATTTGGATTTATTTGTTTTTAATTTTGTTATAAGCAGATGTTTTTAATAAGGAATAAGCAGTTGCAGGCTTTTGATTGGATACAGCCCAAGCGTTTTCAGAATAAGATGCTGAAGCATTTAGCAACGTACTATCCGGAGCAGTCTGCTATACTTGGAAAGGCAGGGCTTCTGAAGTTGATTGCAGTAGCAACAGAACAATTTCAGAGTTTCCGAATAAAGACATATTATGAAGGGTGCATTTTTTTAGAAGCGATTGTTGGTCTTGGGTTAGGCTTTGCCAGTGATCCTGCATATGCCCAACTTCAGGAAAAAGTGCTACATCCGAAATCCGGTTTTAATGGTAAGCTCGTAGATGCGATTCATCATTTCCGGAAAGAATACCAGGCAAAGACGCTAAAAAAAGATGAGCTTTTTCCAGATGATTTGATTAGGAAAATACGGACAACGACGGACGAGGACTTTGAGGATATGCTTAAATTGAGCAATGATGCTGAGGTAGTTCAATTGTTTTTGGGATTTTGGCCGGAGAAAGTGGCACAAGCTCCCCAAGCCAGTTGGGCGGCATTTATTGAAGCAGGAAGGGAAAAAGCAAAGGAATTTGGAATGATCAGTACTGAAAGCACAAATTTCTTTATTTTCCTTCAGTTTGTTTTCGGACATCGATTCTTTGAAGATCCACAATATGATTGGTTTAGTGAGCTATTGACCGATCCTGAATACGCAGATGATTATTATAAATATTGTAGCCTTTATTTCACCCTTCAGAAATATTTTGAGGCGCTAGTAGAAACAGATAATTCAGAAAAAGACTAGTTATTTATGGCTGGAGATAAATATTCAGATATGGGGTCAGTCCTACCTTGTGGGAGGACCTCCAAAAAAAATGCACCGGAACAAGGGAAACCAAAGCCAACGCCTCCTCCCAAAAAGCCAAAGAATTATAACCTGTCCGTGACGGTGAGCTCCGGAGGTAAGCCGGTGATGGGTGCTAAAGTGACTGCGGCAGGTGCTACCATAGATTCCAACAAAGCGGGACTTTCTAAATTTGGCAAAAAACCGGAGGGAGATTACCAACTTACGGTCGGCTTTGGTTCTAATTCTGATTATATTGATCTTGATACGCCAATTGATTTTGGTTTGCATTCCGATACAAAGCGCGAGGTTCAGGTAGAGCTAAAGAATTTCGTTTCGGCGGCTATAGAGACGGAGTTTGATGCTATTTTCCTTGATAGGAAATTGAGTAGCCATCAGACTGCAACTGAAACTAAAATTGTAACAGATGACGTGTGTAAAGTTCAAATTAGTTTTGAACAAACCAACAAGTCATACCCCTATTCCGGTAAGGCTACAGTGTCTTGTTCCGGGGCAGGAGCGGTGGATATGTTTACCGACAGCGCATGTACCAAGGCGTTTGACGGAACAATCGCATCTTCCGATATTAATTCCGGAAAGCCATTTGAATTATATTTTAAAGCAAAAACTGCCGGTAAATTCAAACTTGAAACAACATTAGAAGACCCTGCCGACCCGACCAAGCAGAAGCTAAAAAAAGCGAAAGAAGAACACCCTATGGGCGTGGTGGAAGTGAAGGGTTTAGTCTATCAGAACGATATTGGTACCATTAAGGGATTATCGGTAAATCAGGATCAACAGCCAATAAAACTCTTTCATGATGCATTGAAAGCGGTCAAAATTCCGGACCAAATTGAAATGTCTGATTCAGACAAAGTGAAGAAGAGTAGGGTGTTGCACCTCCAGGAAAACAATCTTCATGCCCGTGCAAAGTATGTATTGAAGATTGATACAGGACAGTGGGAGGCTAGTTGCGACCAGTATGAATTGTATCTTGATGTATCTAAAACCGGAGGTTCTATAGTAGCCTACGACAAAGAAGTAAAAGGTAGTAAAATAGACCTAACCAAGCCAATACTAATTTCGGATTTAAAGAAAGCAAAAGGAGAGAAGACATTTTGGATTGAAGGAAGTGTCCAGTCTTCAAAAAAACTGGATGTATTGCTCAGCTTGAAACTTGACCGGCAGGCCAAAGGTTTAGCAAAGACAGCAAAGAAGAATGGCGATTGGGCTCGTTTTACAGTTGTGAAAGTAGAAAGTGTTGCCCTGAATTATACCCCCGTTGGTGGGCAAGCTAATGCTTGGGATGCTGGCAGCAAGAAATTCTATATCAATCTGCAAACCGACCCCGATGGTCGTAAAATTAAAGTCAAAGCAAAGCTGAGCCAAAAGATTGAAGGCATTCCGCTTCATATAATGCTAGCTGAAGATAAAGCCAATGGAACCATTCCGAAAATGACCCTTGGATTCTGGGGCGAGAAAAACTTTAAGACCAAGAGTGCACCCGGAGCTAATGATTGGAATTGGAGTACCTTAGATGGTAGCTTGAAAGCAAAAGACAAAAATGCTCGGACCGATTATTTGCATTTAGAAAAAGCAACGGATGCGAATGGCGAAGCCGAGCTGGAGCTAGAATTGTCCCGATTTGCGGGGGATAAATTCACACCGGCCTGTTATATTCAAGAAGACCCTCAGTTGGCCAAGTACATTTCAGGGCATTCTGATTTAGAGAAATTCCTACCGAAGTTGGCGGCTGGCGGTGCTATTGAGGTAGCCAGGAAATTCTGGTATGAAGTAGTGGAAGTGGAAGGTATCGCTGTTCAATCGTTTGCCGGAGCGGAAGGTATCTTTGAACGAGTTGGCGCAAAGATGGAAAAGACTGCAAACAACGTTCAAGTGAGTCGGGCGACCGTAAACGGAATCGTTCCACAAGCCATATATCCAGAGTATATGGTGAAATTGAATGGTGGAAACAATGATGTGTTAGTGATTTCAGATTCCAATAAAGCACAGTTTTTTAATGGTTGTGTTGCAGAAGCCGACAAGCCGGTTAAGGTACCCATCCTTATCTGCGATGCACAATGGGATCCGGATGGAGCTACGGCTGAAGTGGATTTGGGCACACGCGACGCCAGCACTTATCCATTAAATGTGGGAACAGATAAATTAATTATTCAACCCTGCCTTCAAGGTGGGAATATTATGGTAACTGGTACCTGGGCTGCGGCAGAATGGGATGCCGCTGCCAATGCCGGTGCTGGAGCATGGGTAAATAGAAGAAATGGAGCACTTTCGGATGCTGATTTTTCTGTTGATCCTGGTCGTAGTTCCTTGTACACGATTACTGTAAGTCTTCCGGCAGCAGTAAATCCAGTTGCAGAGACAAAGGTGTCTGTGAAATTTTCGGTGAATGGTGCTTCAGGCCCTTATCTTGGAGAATACAGTTCAGCGTCTAAAAAAATATTGGCTGTTTGGGATCCGAATGAACCGGTAGATTTTCAAAATACCATTGCGCATGAATTGGGGCATGCCTTTCACCAAGTGAAATCAAACTATGCCGGAGGACTACCACCGCACAAATGGCAATACGTACACCAAGGGTCACATTGCAAGTATGATCACAAGGACAAGTGCTTGATGTATGAAAGTGGGCCAATAAAAGGTGCTGTCAATCGGTTTTGTCCCGATTGTGCTCCATACGTAATGGTAGAAGATATGAATCAATTACTATAAATAAAGGAAGCGTTGCTGCATGAAGTACTTACAACAGAAATTAAAAGTTTCAAGATTACCGATAACAGCACTTTTCGGTTGCTTGGCATTTTTTGGGTTTAGTACTTGTTCAGCAAAAATCAATTCAACAGCAAGCACAGCAGCCAATCAGGATACCAGTAAAAATGTTGCTCAGCACAAAACGACCAATACAATGAATGAATTACAGGCAAAGGCAATTGCAGCCATAACACTTCCGGAAGATCAATATTTCCAACTCAACAATGCTACTGTGCTTCCGGTGCAACAAGCGTTCAGCAAGGCGCTAAACAATGATGATCCGTTCAGTAACAGTCCACAAAAGGCGGCAGCTTCGGAGCAAGTTTTTGTAATCAAAACTCCGGCATTGATCGAGGAAAACCTACATCAAACCATTCCGTTACTCATTGGCTCTGCGCAAACCGGACAACATCATTGGGAAGTGCGGTATGAGACCAACACAGCATCAATACTCACTAATTTAGATAATGGGGAGGTATATATTCAGTGGCCTTTTATTGTGGACAAACGGGCTTTGACTCGGGATCCCTCTATGCACGGCCCCAAGCCGGATGATGTCAACGCAACAGCGATGCTCCGTGGAGTTCGTTATCGGGATTTACGCGTAGTTTATATGGACTATAAATGGATTCCGGCAAGATATGCTCTGACCCTCATTGACTATGATTGGGTGTCTAATACCGAAACGTTTGAACTACGTTCACTAGGTACTAAAACAAAAGCACCAGTACCGGAACATCGATACTCAGCGCTTTATGGAAATATAAAATCCGAAAGTTCAGGCCAGCGCACGACTCTTGAAGGTTTTAGTTTCGATATTGCGGATAAGTTACCAATCAATAGTCCAATTCCGTTGTCATTCTCAATAGAAATGCCTTTTTCAGAGACCGGGCTTTCTCGTCTGGTTCCGGTAAATGGAAAAGAAGAACTTCCGGTTGCTATCATGCTTTTTCAGAAAGATAATGATTATCCTGTTTTAATGAATTTCAGCGTACCTGTTACCACAGAATTGCACAATGGACTTGAGGTGATTAAAGCTGCAGAAACGCTTGATCTGTCAAAGGGATTGGATGGACGGGAACTTGCGGGAGATTTTTTAGTCTTTTTCAACGTGGGTAAGAATTTGTATGGCCCCAAACGATTGACAATAGGGGAATAAATTTCCAGGGTTCATTATAAATTGGATCTGGTAGAATTGTGTTCAGGCATTTGTCAAGGCCTTAAATTTGCAGCTAGTTTGATGGTTTTATAAGAAGTTATGTTTTCCCACCTGAGTTATGTTTTGTTAGATGCTGCCCGAATGGGTGAGCATATGGATATTGCAAAAGTATTGAACCCGAAACATGACTCTTTGTATCGGGGCGGGAAAGAGCAGACTTTATTTGCGGTAGCTCCTTACATTTTTCAGTTTTCGGCTCCTACTCAGTTTAGTGATTGGTTTACTGATAAAGGCTGGGGCGACTCATGGGGTGTCATGCTAAAATCACCCTGGCCATTACCGGAAATGCATAAGCACTTTCGTCGGTTTCTTATGGTGAATACTGAGGACGGGCAACAATTGTATTTTCGGTATTATGATCCGCGGGTTCTGCGCACCTTCCTCCCTACTTGCGATGCACAACAATTACGGGAGTTTTTTGGGCCTATCGACTATTTTATTGTAGAAGATGAAAATCCGGAGTATGCGTTGCGTTTTAAACAGGAAAATGGAATACTAAAGACGGAGCGATTCAAATTTCAAGACATTGTTCAACGATATGGTGAAGTAGATGCAGTACAAAAATCGGTTGAAGAGAAGCAATATCAAACCGCTTTGAAATCTCCGCCGCCGGCAGAAGCAAGTCCAGAGGTAATGAAGAAAGCACTAAAAGCTGCCGGACTTGAGGAGTTTCCTGTTGCTGAGCAAGAACAGACAAGCATTAAGAAAGAGGAGACTACTCCTAAGCATGAATCGGCCCAAAAAATTGAGGAGCCTATTGTCAGCCCAACCGAGCAGGCACCCAAGAACAAGTCCAAGTGGAATATGTTTGACTAAACTCAGCGTTCAACCCAGATATCGCAGCGAAATAGATAATTTCAGCAAAGTGGTTCAAGTGGCAGTAGGTCTAGTTTTTCGCCTTTTCTTCAGCTTTTTTCTTCTTTTTAAAGAATCCTCTGAATAGGAAGTTGTGTTGTAAGGCTTCCATATTAGTATCCAATTTTGCAGTGCCCTGATTCAGGTTTTGCAGAGTCTGTTTGAGATCGGAAGCCACACTGGGGTCGTTAAGAAGAACGCCCAAGGCATTGTCTTTTTTATTGAGCTGTGCTGTTGCCTGTTTCGTATTG
>JAFDYA010000003.1 GCA_018267675.1 Bacteroidota bacterium | reverse complement strand
TTCACGATAATCCGATCAAATTCGTCGGCATCAAGTAGTTCCAACTCTGCTTTGGCAATGCGCTCTTCCAAACCTTGTGGACTTTCTGTACCTCTAGCCATTAGGCGTTGGCGCAAAACCTCAAGCGACGGTGCTTTGATGAAAATAGCCAGTGCGTTATTCTGGAATTGTTTCTTTAGTTCAATGGCTCCTTTCACGTCTATGTCGACAACAGGTATTCTTCCGAGTTTCCAGATTCTATCGAGTTCCGTTCTGAGCGTGCCGTAGTATTTCCCTGTGTACACCATTTCCCATTCAATGAAAGCAGCCTCGTCAATTTTTTTCTTAAACTCTTGTTCGCTAATAAAGTAGTAATCTCTACCTTCTACTTCGTTCCCTCTGGGGCTACGGGTACAAGCAGAAATGGAAAAGGCCAGACCGGGATCGGCAGCCAACAATCGCTTCACCATAGTAGTCTTTCCGGAGCCGGAAGGCGCCGTGATGATGATTATTTTATGTGCTAATTCTTTTTTCAAGATGGGATGAAGTATGCTGCAAAAATAGCCTAGATTTTGCAGTAGTGAATTGAGCATTCACTATTGCAACTTCTATTGGCTTCAACCAGGAAGAAAGCCGGAGGTTATGCTGTTGATAGCGCTTTTTTCCAAATTAATTTCGGATTAGTCCAACGAATCTACATAGACTCAGTTGCTCCTCCATTCCTTTTCGAGCCGATCTTTTAAGGAATAGTTTGTGAGGTCATATTGTACTGGTACGATACTGGCATATCCTTGTTCCAGCGCAGCCACATCTGTGTCGTCGGCGGGGTCGTCGTTCACAAATGCACCGACCATCCAATAGTAGTCCTTGCCGTGCGGGTCGGTACGTTGGTCAAATTCTTCTTCCCAATGCGCGTTGGCCTGCCTGCATATTTTAATGCCTTTAAACAGTTCTTTTGGAAGTTTCGGTATATTCACATTGAGTAGGGTATTCGGAGGGAGTTTCTTCTCCAAAAGTTTTGTGGCTACTTGTTTTGCTACTGTTTTTGCAACACTGAAATCTGCATCCAAAGCAAAGTCCAGCAAAGAAAACCCGGCGGAGGGGACACCTTCCATTGCAGCTTCCATAGCGGCACTCATGGTGCCGGAGTAGAGAATGTTTATGGCATGATTCGCTCCATGATTGATGCCACTCACGCAGATGTCCGGACGGCGATGCAGGATTTTGTCTCGGGCTAATTTTACACAATCCACCGGAGTGCCGGAGCATTGCCAGCTTTCTATTCCTTCAAAGATTGCTACTTTTTTTAGTCGGAGTGGATGGCCAATAGTGATGGCATGTCCCATTCCGCTTTGTGGTGCGTCAGGAGCCACTACTACTACGTCGCCAAGGTCGCGAACAGCTTCGACCAAGCTTCGGATGCCTGGTGCAGTTATCCCATCATCGTTGGTGACAAGTATTATTGGTCGTTCGGTTTGTTGCATGCTTTTATAGGTCGCGTTGTTGCATTAGTCTGCGCCCTGCAAAGTAATAAAGGCTGATCCAAACCAGACTAGTCACGACATAAACCATTGGTGAGAATCCATCTTTCGCCCCCATTAAGTTTTCAGCCATTTTCATGAGGGGAAAAGGTAAAAGCTCGTCGCTGGCTTGTAGTGGCAGCAGGTTCCCTATTTTGGAGTTGCTGAAATGGTTGATAAGTGGAGCGAGTGCGGCCTCCACGATCATCGTGTAAAATAGAAATAAGGAAATGGCCATACCGCCTTTTCGAATCCAAAGCGCGATGAATAGGGCAGCCCCAAGGTAGTTGAGCGAGAGCACGAAGAAATAGCCCAGGGGGGCAATATCGGAGAATAGACCGGAGACTGACCCCGAAATACTCAGACCAAAAATACTACCCAATAGATACATAAAGATTGTTGTGCCTACACTGAGGCTGAGTACTAGTAACACTTTGGCATGATAAAACTCTAATCGATTCCAACCATCAATTATGTTTTGCCGATGGGTACGGAAGGAAAATTCATTACAGGTGAGCGTGATGACTAAGATGGCTAAGAAGATGATGAAAATGCTCGCCCACCAGCCTAGGTTGCCCCATACTTCCGGAAAGGAATAGGCTTGGCTGAGGATATTGATATTTCCACCACCCATCTTCAATACACCGGAGTATATTTCGTAGTTCCATAGCGGAAGAAGGACAAGAAACAATCCGGATAAAATCCAAAAGCTTCGGTAGCGTTTTATTTTCAACCATTCTATAAAGAGCAAGTTCATTGAGGGGTATTTTAAAAAAAATTTCTAAATGGGCTTGGTCGTGTTGTGTAGCGTTAGGAGCCGGACTCAGAGCCGGTCAGTTCCATAAAGGTTTGTTCCAAGCTTTTCTTTTTAAGTACCAAATGGGAGAGGCTCAAGCCTTGAGCTGCGCAGTATTCATTTATTTTAGTCGCTGTTACCCCTTCTTGAACTGTAATCAAAATTTTTTGTTCATTTTTTCTCCAGGTTAAATTGGGGATACTTCGGAGGATGGCTTCTAATTTTTCGGGTTGTTCGGCGGCAATTTCAAGTTCATCCGCAGGCCGCATCACGTCGACTACCGCACCACTTATAAGGAGCTCGCCTCGTTTGAGTATAGCCATGTGGGTACATACTTTTTCCACTTCATCCAGTAGGTGAGAGGCCATAATAACAGTGATACCTTCTGCTGCTAACCGGCGGATGAGCGAGCGGATTTCAGATATTCCGGCGGGGTCAAGTCCATTGGTTGGTTCATCCAATACGAGCACCTTAGGATTGCCGAGGAGAGCATTACCTATAGCCAATCTTTGCTTCATCCCTAGGGAATAGGTGCTGAATTTGCTTTTGCGCCGTTCCGTCAGTCCTGCGATTTTCAATACGCGGTCGCGGTCGTCAGTTTTTTGTGCTTTTATTGCCGCATTAATCGCAAGATTATCATCAGCATTAAGGTAATGGTAGAAATTGGGCG
>JAFDYA010000039.1 GCA_018267675.1 Bacteroidota bacterium | reverse complement strand
ATGCAGTGATGAGTCAAATGTTTCGACAAATCAATCCACTTGCCATGCTGGAATTGCAACGCTATTTCCCGGACGCCTACAGCATATTCCGCTCAAGACTCATGGAAAAAGATATTGCAGCAATCCGAGAAAATTTGATTCGCGGAATGGAGGAAGGGCTTTACCGACCGGGGCTTGATGCTGACCTACTCGCACGTTTTCGTGTGGAAGTGAGCCTAATATCTTTCCAGTCTGATTCCTTGCTTTCCGAGCTTCCCAATCAACACGAAGTGCGGATCGGAATCATGGAAAATTACCTCTACGGAATTATGACACCCAAAGGGGAAAAACTCTACAAAAAATACAGCGAAACCTACCTAAAGGATCTACCCAAGATATGAGCTTTTCAATCACGAAATTACTGCTAGCCGGTAGCTTGGCTAGCCTGAGCATGACCACATTTGCCCGCTCAGAGCAGACTTTACGCCCAATGAGCCTTCAGGATTGTATTGATTATGCACTCCAGAATGCGGATACTTTGAAAAATGCCCGATTGAGCGTGCGTCGCCAAAAAGTACAGAATAATCAAATCACTGCCCAAGCATTACCCAGAATCAATGGTACTGGCCAAGTGGGTTATTATGCTTACCAACAAAAAACGCTCCTACCCGGCCTTTTCTTTGGCGATTCTTCGGGCGGTTTTAAACCCGTAACCTTTACCCCAAGGTGGAGCTCCACAATAGGGCTAAGTGGAAGCCAACTATTATTTGATGGAGGGGTGTTCGTTGCACTTAAGGCAAGGAAGACGGCCATGGAAGTGGCCAATCAAGCCGCTAGCCTCACCGAACAAGGTTTACGATATCAAATTCAGAAAAGCTACAACGCCGTCGTCATTGGTCAGGTACAATACCAGAATCTCATTCGCTCTCTGGAAGTAGCTCGGGACGCAAGTCATGATGTAGAAGTGCTCTATAATACCGGCTTTGCCGAGAAAATAGACCTAAACAGAAGTCAAGTCCAACTGAGCAATTTACAGACAGACAGCATTCGGGTCGCCGGCATACTGGAGACCGGCCTCCAGGCTTTGAAGTTTACGATCGGCATGGATATTCAGGAGCCAATCATATTGACGGATACTGCCCTGAACGAAAATCTACTCGCCGCAGATGCTTTATTGCAAGAACAATTAGATTACTCCAAACGCAGCGAATATCAACTGGCTACATCCGTTCAGAAGCTCTACCAATACAACTTGAAGCGCTATCAATATGCAGCACTTCCATCACTTAGCTTCTTTGTGAATTCCGGATACAACTATGCCTCTGACAAATTTGACGACCTGACCAAATTCCGGAAAAACTACTTGTTTTCAACATTGGTCGGGCTCCAATTGAATGTGCCCATCTTCAACGGTTTCCTTCGGAGAAACCAAGTGGCAGAGGCCCGTATTGATATCGAAAAAGGGGAGAACAATATCCACGCATTAAAGCAGGCGCTTGAGTTCCAAACCACACAAAGTCAAACCACCCTTCAGAATGCACTACTTGCCGCAAACAGTCAGAAACGCAATATGGAACTAGCAGAAAGTGTACTGACACTTGCGCGCAAAAAGTATAAAGCAGGCGTGGGCTCCAACCTTGAAGTGAACCAGGCTCAAGGTGATTTACTCCAAAGTCAGAATAATTATTACAGCGCCCTTCTTGACGTTGTTAATGCGCAAGCCGATGTTCAAAAAGCACTTGGAGATTTTAATAACTAGTTGCCCGACACTAATCGCCTAATACAACCAAACACCCCAATTTTTCCCCGAGATTTTCCTCGTTTATACCAAAACTTTTTATGAAACAATTCCTCCCATTTCTCTTTTTCACACTTGCTTTGGCCTCCTGCGGTAGTAAGACCCAAGACCCTGCGGCACAAATTGCAGCTTTAAAAAAGCAAAGAGCCGATATCGACATCAAGATACGTGAAATACAGGCTAGCAGCGGAGTTAAGGACTCCGTCAAGAAAGTGCCGGTTGCCCTTACTGAAGTACAACCCCAAAAATTTCAAGCCTTCATCGATGTTCAAGCCAATATCAAAGGCGACGATGATGTGATCGCAACACCCCAAGCACCGGGCACCGTTAGTTCCATTGCGGTTCACGTAGGGCAACACGTACGTGCGGGACAAACTTTAGCCAGCTTAGATGCTGCACCGTTAGAACAACAATTGGCTGCTCAAGAAGTACAACTAGGCTTGCTGAAATCGCTCTACGAAAAACAAAAGTCACTATGGGCACAAAACATCGGCACCGAAGTACAATTAATCTCCGCAAAAGCACAGTATGAAGCTGCAGTAAAATCAAAAGCAGCACTTCTTGCCCAACGAGCCATGTACCGAATTGTTGCACCGATATCCGGCGTAGTAGATGCGGTGAATATTAAGCAAGGAGATATGGCTAGTCCAGGTAGCCCCTTGGGTATCCGCGTGGTGAATGACAATAAGCTCAAAGCAGAAGCCCACCTGGGTGAAGTCTATCTCGGAAAAGTGAAAGTGGGTGATCCGGTGACATTAATCTTCCCGGACCAAAACGATTCCCTGAAACGTTCGCTCACATTTGTAGCGCAAGGAATAGACCCCGTGTCACGCGCCTTCACCGTGCAGGTACTGCTTGGTAGCTCCGCAAAGCTCCATCCCAATATGAGTGCCAAAATGCGCATTGCGAATTATGCGGATAATGACGCGCTTGTCGTGCCTGTAGCGGCAATTCAACAAACGAGCGAAGGTGCTATGGTCTTCATAAACAATGGAGGTGTTGCTAAATCTGTATTGATTCAAACCGGTAGAAATGCTAATGGAAATGTTGAGGTATTGAGCGGACTAAAACCGGGCGATCAGGTAGTGACCGCCGGCTACGAAGACCTTGACGATGGTGTGGCCATCACAACCGAATAGTGCTCCTCAACCATTAGGCAAAAAAGTAAAAGAACAACTGGCCCGATGTTATCGCTCAAGACTAGTGTTTTTGTGCAGTTATGAATGTAATGAAAGCTGCATTATTGACCGAAATCCCTAACAATTACTTCCCATCATTTCAAGAAAATGAAAGACAATAAAATAAAAGAATTCTTCCTATCCTCCTGGGCGATAGACAACCGAACAGCCGTATATATCCTTACGCTGATTATTGCTGTTGCCGGCTTGTTCACCTATCAGAGCCTGCCAAAGGAGCAATTTCCGGAGATTAAACTACCACAGATTATTGTACAGACCGTGTATCCGGGCACCTCTCCCGAGAACATGGAAAATCTGGTCACGAAGCATATCGAGAAGCAGGTGAAGAATCTTACCGGTGTCAAAAAAGTAACCTCCAATTCCTTTCAGGATTTTTCCATTGTGGTTGTTGAATTCAATCCCGATGTGAAGGTGGAGAAAGCTAAGCAAGATGTGAAAGATGCGGTAGATAAAGCGCGGACAGACTTACCACAAAATCTACCCAATGAGCCGGAAGTAAATGATATTGACTTGAGCGAAATGCCCATCATGTATGTCAATATCTCCGGCAATTATGACCTCAAGCGTTTGAAAAAATATGCCGATCGGGTAAAAGACCGAATCGAACAATTCCGAGAAGTGAAGCGTGTGGATATGGTAGGCGCCCTGGATCGGGAAATCCAGATCAACGTGGACTTATACAAAATGGCCGCAGCAGGACTCACTTTTGACGATATCGAAAGAACCGTCGCTTCCGAAAATATCAGTACCACTACCGGTGAGGTAGCCATGAACAATCAGAAGCGTATTCTCTCCGTGCACAATGAATTCAAGTCTGCGGACCAAATCAAGGACATCATTGTAAAAAATGCACAGGGTAGCGCCATTTACCTCCGCGATATCGCCGATATAGAAGACTCATTCGAAGAGCAAAAAAGCTATGCCCGTTTGGATGGTAAGAATGTGATTACCCTAAACATTATTAAAGCAAAAGGCCAAAACCTGATTGAAGCAAGTGATAAGATATCCGCCCTCGTAAAGGAAATGAAAGGGCGTGATTTGCCCAAAGATTTGAGTATTGTCACCACAGGAGACCAGAGTGAGCAAACACGAACTACCCTGCATGATCTTGTCAATACCATTATCATCGGCTTTATCCTCGTAACGATTATCCTTATGTTCTTCATGGGGGTGACCAATGCCCTATTTGTTGCCTTGTCGGTTCCGCTTTCCTGCGCAATTGCCTTCTTGGTGATGCCCAGCATCGGTTTTACACTCAACATGATTGTGTTGTTCTCCTTCCTACTTGCACTGGGTATTGTGGTAGATGATGCCATTGTGGTGATTGAGAACACCCATCGGATCTTTGACAACGGTAACATGCCGATTAAAAAAGCCGCAAAATTGGCTACAGGTGAAGTGTTCCTGCCTGTACTTACCGGTACCGCTACGACACTCATGCCCTTTGTGCCCTTGGCCTTTTGGAATAGTGTAATTGGCTCGTTTATGTTCTTCTTACCCGTCACGTTAATTATTACACTTGTCGCCTCGTTATTGGTCGCTTATGTCATCAATCCAGTATTTGCAGTGGACTTCATGAAGCATGAAGATCCAAAAGATGATGGCCGACGAAAATTCAAAAAGAAGGACAAAATTGTAATGATAGTGGCGCTGGCGCTCGCAGCAATATTCTATGCCATGCAGCAGTTTGGTATTGCCAATTTCATCATCTTCATCTACCTATTTATTCTCTTGGAGAAGTTTGTATTTGAAAAATGGATCCATTCCTTCCAAAATAAGGTTTGGCCACGTTTCCAAGAATGGTACACCCGCTGGCTCAAGCGTGCCCTGCACCACCCCGGCAAGACCCTACTGGTGATGCTTGGTATTTTTGTATTGGCGATTTTTTCTGTGATAGTGCATCCGCCAAAAGTAGTCTTCTTCCCCAGCGGCGACCCCAATTTTACCTATGTCTATCTCAATATGCCCGTAGGTACCGATCAGGCATACACCAATACCATCCTGGAAAAAGTGGAACGCCAGGTGAACCAGGCCTTGACGGATCCTAAGACAGGAAAGCTTACCCCGATTGTGAAAAGTGTGATTGCTAATGTGACGGTAGGTGCCGTGGATCCAAGCTCCGGTGAGATTGGTGAATTTCCGAACAAAGGCCGGGTGACGGTAGCCTACAAAGAATTCTCCGAACGACACGGGGAGTCGACAGCCGAATACATGGAGAAGATTCGAAAAGCAGTGCAGGGCATACCCGGAGCTGTTGTGACTGTGGATAAAGAATCAGGTGGACCACCACTACCCAAACCTATTGTGATCGACATTACCGGGGATAATCTTGATTCGTTGATCACCACGTCAGAACGCCTGAAACGCTTCCTCGCTGCCAAGCAAATTCCCGGCGTGGAAGAACTTCGCTCCGACTTCCAAGCGAATAAGCCCGAAATCATCTTTGACTTGGACCGCGCGCGGATGAACACAAATGGTATCAACACCTATCAGATTGCCAGTAGCTTGCGTACCGCCGTGTTTGGTAAAGAAATATCCCGCTTCCGCGATGATAATGACGATTATCCGATTACCCTTCGCTTAGCAAAGAATCAACGGGAAGACATAAGTGCCATCCAGAATATGCCTGTCATCTTCCGGGACATGGGCATGGGCGGTATCGTGCGGACAGTACCTATTTCTTCTTTTGCCAATGTGCGCTATGCAACAACCTATGGCGGCATCAAGCGTAAGGATGAAAAGCGAATCATCTCCCTTTCAAGCAACGTAATTGGCGGCTTCAACGAAAATGAAGTAGTACAAAACGTGACGCGCGAATTGGCAGGCTTCCGTGCACCATCCGGCATTACCCTGAAAATGGGTGGGCAACAAGAAGAACAAGCGGAAACAATGGGCTTCCTGGGTCGTGCATTCGGTATTGCCTTTTGCCTCATCTTCCTCATCCTCATCATACAGTTCAACTCTATCTCCAGAACACTCATTATCATGAGCGAAATTCTGTTCTCAGTTTTCGGAGTTATTCTCGGTCTGGGTGTATTTGGTACACCGTTCTCTATTGTGATGGGAGGTATCGGCATTGTAGCCTTGGCCGGTATCGTGGTGCGAAATGGTATCCTTTTGGTAGAGTTTATGGATTTGATGCTCAAGGAAGGGATGAGTCCCTACGATGCAATTGTGGAGTCCGGGCGTACGCGGATGACACCGGTAATCCTTACTGCCACCGCCGCCATGCTGGGCCTCGTGCCGTTGGCCGTCGGTTTGAATATTGATTTTGGTACGCTATTCTCTGAGCTCAATCCACATATCTATTTCGGTGGTGATAGTGCGGCATTCTGGAGCTCGCTTGCCTGGACGATGATTTACGGATTGGGCTTTGCCACCTTCCTCACCCTGATCGTGGTGCCGGTCATGTGCTTGTTGAGCTTTAAGTTTAAGGCTTGGATCCGTAAAAAATTGGGTAAGGACAAAGCACCAACACTGGCATTTCCCGAGCAACGTGCAGAGTAGCCTACCGGCAAGTACCATGCTTGATTGACACAAATTTTATCCCGCAGACTTTTTGAGTTTGCGGGATTTTTTTTTGCTTAATATTTTTACAGCGGTATTAATAAATTGCAAATTGTTGTTTGTATATTTGGGCTAGTTAATACACTTAAGTCTATGAAGAATATTCTTGTTTATATAGCAGCTGCCATTTGTCTTGTTGCCCCATCCAATGCTCCGGCACAGAGTATTGATCCATCGGAATATCTAGATGTCAATCAAATTATTGCCAGCCATTCCGCTTATGGGGAAGTATGGTTTAATAATAGTACATACACACAAGATTGCCGTTTTCCGAAGGCTTCCCCAAAGCCACTCGGGGCACTTAGTACTTTATGGTTCACCGCCGTGGACGATTCTGGTAAAACCCATTTATCGGCTATGCTTTATCGTATAGGTGGGAAATTTGATTTTCAGCCTGGCCCCTTGAATGATTCAGGAAATACCAATTCAGTCAATGTCGATGATTGGTCAAAAATCTGGAAAGTGAATACATCAACCGTTGATAGTTTTCGCTCAGCGCTCCGAGCATATAATTTTAATGAACTGAATAAATCAAAGTACGATGTGATTAAAACTTGGCCTGCTTATGGTAATAATATCGCGATTGGTACATACGGCTTACCTTTATCTGAGTTGGTCGCTTCGGGCTCTTCTTTTTACGATTATGCCCCTTTTGTGGATGTTGATGGAGACGGGATTTATAGTTGGGCTGCCGGAGACTATCCTAAAATGAAAGGTGATCAAATGATTTGGTGGGTTTATAATGATCGGGTGCCGTCTGGAGCTAGAAGCTCAGGGGGAAAGCCGTTAGGGATAGAAGTACATGTTTTAGCCTATGCTTATAATCGCGGCACGGCTGCAGATCGAATGTTATTTTATGAATATTCCATTTACAACAAATCCGGACGCAATTACCATAATGCCCAAATTGGCGTCGTGGCCGATATTGACCTTGGCTTCCCGTTCAATGACTATGTTGCCTATGATTCTGTACATCGGGCAGGGATTCAATATAATGCGACTAAGGATGATGGAAGTTATCCTGGAAGCTTTGGAACGAAAGTACCAATAGCAAGCGTGAGCATTTTAGAAATGCCGGGCGATATTTACCCGAATGGCATGCAAGCTGCAGCAGCATTCAACATTATTCCGGCTGATAGTTCAGGAGTCTTAGGGGCAGATACGAATTACATAAATTATATGCAGGGAAGGAAATGGTACGGTGCTCCTAGTGATTGGGGAAAATACGCTTATCCGATTACAAAGGGAGCGGTAGAATGTGACAGCAACCATATTCCGGGCGATCGCCGATTTGTGATTACTACTCAAAGTTTTTCGCTTCCAAAAAATGGAAAGATAAAACTGGCATCTGCACTAGTGGTCACTGAAGGCTTGGGCCTCGCTTGTCCCGATTCGAACCTTTTCTCCGGAGTTACCGCTCTTTCCGATACAGCTTGGGACATCTATTGGTATCCACTCCCACATCTAGGGGTCGCCTCAACGGCATCCGCCAATTCGATCCTAAAAGTATATCCCAACCCTACTAGTAACTACCTGGTTATTGAGCTGAATGGAAAGCAAAGTTCCCATACCAACGTCGTCGTCTTTGATGTGTTGGGCAGAGCGCATCAATTGCCCTGGAAGCAAACGCTGAAAGGCATTGAACTGCAAACAGCCGCATTGCCATCCGGTTTTTATTCTGTCCAAGTACGGAAGGACAATCAGCTGTCCAGCACTCATTTTGTGAAAGAATAAGCGTTAGTAGAACTTCTTTCCCTCGGCCATCATGGCCAATATTTTTTCCATTCTTCGCTGTCGGGTTTCCGGCTTTTTGGCCGTTTGTAAGCGAAACGCAATAGCAAAGGTGTTGGTCTTATTCAGTGTTTGAAAGAATGCTTGTGCTTGTTTGTTTTTCTTAAGTTCTATGATGAAATCTTCAGGGATTTGCATGTTTGCTGGCGAGTCATAGGCGCGCTCCCATCTCCCATCTTCCTTGGCTCTTTCTATTTCTGCCAAGCCTTCCGCCTGCATTTTTTTGTCCTTTATTAGTTGTAAGGCAATACCACAATTGCGTTTACTCCAAATACTTTTGGCCGTACGATGGCAATATTTATTTAGATAGTGGTTGTCGTCAAATTGATTCCGCTGACCATCAATCCAACCATAGCAAAGCGCCACTTCCAATGCTTCCTGCGGCGTAATAGATAAAATCCCACTGGCTTTTTTTGCAAATTTGATCCAGATTCCCTCACTTTGTTGGTGGTTGGCTGCCAGCCAAGCTGCCCATTCTTCCGAAGTGGCAAAAGTGATAATGGGCTCTTTTTTCTCCATTTGGCGAAGATAGCAGCCTAGGTGGATTAGCAATCGACTGTTTATACTTTGGAAACTGTGGTATCATTTTGGCATTATTATTGTGAATTGTGTACTACTTTTACAACTTCATAAAATACATCCATGAGAAAGTATGCCATTCTATTTGCTGCGGGAGCACTAGTTAGTCTCAGCGCCTGCAGTGACAATTCCAACAATACGCCTACCCAAGCACAAATTGACTCCGCTGCTAATGCTGCTGCTGCCGCTCGTGAAGCACAAATGAAAGCGACAAACGACAGCCTGATCAATGCAATGGCCGTGATGAAGGCAGATAGTGCAGCCAAAGCCGATTCGCTTGCTAAAGTTGCTGCATTTGAAGCAGGAAAAGCTGCTGCTAATGCAAAGCATGCCAAATCAACGAAGACTAAGACTAAAGTAGTAGCAAAGAAGCCGGAAACCGTAGGAAATGGTAAGCCAAAGATGGGTGGTCATTCCGATGCAAATACCGTAGGAAATGGTAAGCCAAAAATGGGTGGCGCACAAAACCCAAATACTGTTGGCAATGGTAAGCCACGTATGGGTGGAGGCAATTAATCGTTGTTACTTACCTGAGCTTTTTTGGTAAACTAAAACACATATTGAGCTTTTATTCTGGGCTGTCTCCTTACAAGGGGACAGCTTTTTTTTGGAATATATTCCATTTTAGGTATTTCCACTAATGCATTGGCGATCGCTTATCTGGGTTCAAAGGTGGTTTACCTTGGGGTTTTGCAGCAAACAGGCAATTTCAAGTGATCGGCACAACACAATTACAATTGAGGGAGATTCAGAGCTTCTTAGCAATATTGTCTGGCTGGGAATTATTTTACTGTAAAAAAAATCGCCCCAGCAACTGCCGGGGCGATTTATAATTGTTTCAATGCTATTACTTGTTACCAACGAAGGTGCAGTCATTTGAAGTTGAACCATCACCGATATGATACTTAAGCGTTAGTTGATTTGTAGCTAAGGTGCCAGTACCGTTGTAATTGGTTGTACCGGAAGTGCCAGAAAAGGTAAACGTATTAGTACCCGTGATAGTACCGGTTGCAGCAAAACCTTGATTATAAATATTAGTCAATGTGATTTTGATTTCGTCGGAATTTGAAGCAATAGTTACAGTATAGGTATCTGTACCTACAGTGCAAGTTTCATTACCAGTATAGGTGCCGATGAACTTATCACGAGATTTGATTTCGCAATTAGTACCCTCATAACCTGTTGCACATACGCAAGCACCGGAAACACATGTACCACCGTTTTGGCAAACTACGTCTTTGCACTCGTCTTTAGTACATGCAGTAAAAGTGACAACACCAAAGGTGCCAATCGCCAGAAGCGCTGAAAATGCAATGTTCTTAATCTTGTTCATTTTTGTTTTTTTGTTTTTTGTGAGCAATGTAATTATCAAATATTGCGCCAAAGGTACGGGTTTATCGATTTTTTTTGGCTAGCTACCGACAAAATTTATTGGTACTCCCTCGTTCCTCCGCCGGGTTTTTCGCCAGAGGGGAGCGACCTGCCTATATTTGACTGGAAATCTTGCACTACCAAATCGGTCCTTACGATGATGGTAATTGGAATGTCTTGCCAATAGGGATGGTGCTGAATGGCCGACTCGTTTTAGGTATAAGGTGAAGTTGATTGGTTTCAAGCTGCAACTTGTCGGGGTCAGTGTGTCTTGAGCCATTTGCTAGCTGTCTTTTCTTAATCCTATATAGCTTCAATTGATTGGAGCGAACGAAAAATCCCTAAAAAAATCCCCTTGCCCTCAATACCATTTCTCAAAGAATTGCGTTCCTTTTGCATAAACCCTTACCAATAATCCTCATGCCCAAAGGATATCTCCTGATTTTCATCCTGCTTTGTTGGGGTAACCATGCAGTCGCACAACAATATTTTTCAGTTTCCGGCACCGTCATTGATACCCAAAATCATCGCTCCCTACCGGAAGCTACGATCACCCTGGTTCAAGCTAAAGACTCTATTCTGAAAGGCTTTGGCCGAACAAATACCCAAGGGGATTTTTCGGTCGCGCTTGATAGCGCGGGCAAATATTTTATCCTTATTTCTTACCCGGGATTTGTCGATTACATTGATATGATTTCCGTTAAGGGGAAAGAAGACTTGAGCAATATCCCGCTTGCATCCAAAGTGCAAGCACTTCAGGAGTTTGTTTTTAAAGCACGAGCATCTGCAATGCGCATCAATGGGGATACTACAGAGTATAATGCGGACTCTTTTAGTGTACGGCAAGGAGCGACGGTAGAAGATTTACTTAAAAAATTGCCGGGCCTACAAGTGGATAAGGATGGTACGATAACCGCCCAAGGGGAAACCGTTAAAAAGGTACTCGTGGATGGCGAAGAATTCTTCTCCGATGATCCTGCTGTAGTGACACAAAACCTGCAAAGCGCAGTGGTGGACAAGGTGCAGGTATATGATAAGAAAAGTGATGAAGCCAGCTTCACGGGTATTGACGATGGGGAACGGACAAAAGTGATCAACCTGCAACTGAAAGAAAATGCCAAACGGGGATTTTTTGGGAAAGCAATTGCAGGCGCCGGCCCTTCCTTGAGCCAAGACTTTAAAGGAGGTTTCTTTGAAAATCAGGCTATGATTAATGCCTTTAGGGGCAAGCGCCAAATTTCCGCCTTTGGCATCATGAGCAATACAGGCACTGTGGGTTTGGGCTGGCAGGATGCCGATAAATTCGGTGGCGGGAACAACTTCAATTTTGATGAAGAAATTGGTAGCTATATTGCCAATAGTGATCCGGATGATTTGTTTGGCTTTGGCCGACAGTATTCCGGTCAAGGTTTGCCCACAGCCTGGACAGGCGGCTTGCACTATGCCAATAAATGGTTGGATAACCAACTCCATCTTACCGGAAATTATAGATATGCCAAGAGCAATGTTGAAGGGGCATCTTCCATTGTCACGCAATACAATCTTCCGGACTCCGGCTATGTGAGCCAACAGCAGCAGAGCAATTTTAGCACCGCACAACGGCACTCCGGCAATGCGCAATTGGAATGGGCTGTGGACACAAGCAGTCAACTGAAACTATACGTAGACTTAGGCACAACGGAACGGACATCCAGTGCTAGCTCGCTCACCGAGACAAACAGTCTTAGTGGGGCGGAAATCAATAATAGCAATCGTTTGCTCAACAATACATCGGAGCGCACGACAGGGAAAATGGCCCTAGTTTATCAAAAACGATTCAAGAAGGCCGGAAGAAGTATGATGGCTGAATTTCACGCAAATCTTAGCAAGGGTACAAGCAAGGGGCTGCTTCAGTCGCAGAATAATTACTATACCGACGGGTTCCTATCCGCAAAGGATAGCATCAACCAGCAGAAAGTGAATAGCTCAAATTCTTCTGGATGGGACGTAAAATTGTCCTATACCGAGCCTTTATCAAAAGTTGCTTTCCTATCATTTAAATATGGAGTCAACCAGGCCAACAGCCATGCGGAGCTGATGAGCTACAACAAATTCGGCAATGATTGGGACACAGTCCCCGATTCGCTTTATAGCAGTAATTATGACTATCGGCAAACAACGCACAATGGAAACACAACATTGAAATTTGTGTTTAAGAAGTACAATTTCTCCATCGGTGCGGATGTGTTTGCTACATCATGGCGGCAGCACGATAGGTTTCAAAACACTGATCGGGCCCGCTCATTTATCAATTACGCGCCTCGGGCACAGTTCAAGTATAATTTCAAGAAGCAATCCGCAATCACCTTCAACTATTCCGGAAGAACGAAGCAGCCAACTTTGCAACAATTACAGCCCCTTAGTCAGAATACCGACCCACTCAATATCGCTGTGGGCAATCCGGACTTGCAACAAGAATTTAGCCACAATATCCGGCTGAACTATAATAACTACAAAGTACTCTCCGGACAATACATTTATGGCGGCGGTGGCCTATCGATGACCAATGATGCCATTGTCCGCAGTGAATCCATTGACACCCGCGGTGTACATCAATACCAATACATCAATACCGATGGCAATTGGAATGCTTATCTCTGGGGTGGAATCAGTAAAAAAATCACCAACTTAGATCTGCGTTATCGGCTGAACGGAAATCTGAACCTTAGTCAGATGAACAACTTTGTCAATGGGCTGAAAAATACTACCCGCGCTAATACTTATTCTTTGGGCATAGATCTAAACAAAGATTGGCAAAAAAACGACAAGGATATTGCGGGATTTTCTATTGGTCCTGATCTTACCTACCAAGACAATAAAAGTAGTATCTCCAGCTATGCTAGCTCATTTTGGTCTGCCCGAATCAATGCGAGTGCTTACGCTGAGCTTTTCTGGAAATTGAATGTTTCCACAGATTTAATCTGGTCGATACGGGAACAAACGCCTGTCTTCAAAGACAACAATAATGTGGTTCACTGGAACGCTTCACTCTCTCGGAAATTTCTAAAAGCAAACAATTTGGAGCTACGAGCAAGCATCAAAGACATACTGAATCAAAACTTGGGTTACAGTAGAGATGCCGATACCTATACCCTCAGCGAGACGAGCTACAACACCATTCGCCGCCATGGGCTCATCAGCCTTATCTGGAACTTTTCAAACGATCCTAAGACCACTAACAATGATAACGATGACGATGAAGACTAATGTCAAGGCCGGTTTGGTTACTCTTCTTATTGGCTTGTTTTGTCTGATATGCTCGTCGTTTGCTGCTCAGGCACAATTGGTATCCTCCGGGAAAATTGAGTTTGAACGAAAGTCGAACCTACACAAGCTTTGGGGAGATAATAGTTGGATGAAAGACGAGAAAGACAAGGTGAAGCCATTTTACGTCCGCTTTTTTGACCTAAGTTTTAACACCCACCGAAGCTGGTACAAGCCCGGTCGGGAAGCAGAGACGCCCAAGATCACTTGGGGGCTGCCTCCCGGTGCGGAAAATGTAGTCGTTCAAGATTTTGATTCGCATACACTCACAGCCCAAAAGACACTCTACGAACAAACCTTCCTCATTAAAGATTCCCTTCCAAAATATCGTTGGAAGATTCTTTCCGAAGTGCGGGAAATTGCAGGGTATAAATGCCGAAAAGCAATCACCATCGTTTGTGATTCTGTATATGTGGTCGCATTTTATACCGATGAAATCCCGCTCAGTGCAGGCCCGGAACAAATGGGCGGCTTGCCCGGCATGATTCTGGAGTTGGCTGTACCCCGACTCTACACCACTTGGGTAGCAACAAAAGTGGAGCTAACCGGCATAGTGGATAAGGATTTCGTTCCACCTTCCAAAGGCAAAGCAAGCAACTTAGCCCAAGTGGAGTCGCTGATCAGTGCGAGCCTCAAAGATTGGGGAAAATGGGGTAGAAGGAATATTTGGTGGATGGTGATATAAGGATGCTACGGCTGATTTCCCTGAAAACGGGAAGATTAGCAAAGCCGATTTTTTTGGTTGCTAACTAAGGAAACAATCCATCTTATTCGTGATTGCTGGTGCTACCTTTGCCCCATGAATTTTGACCGCCAGGGAATTGATGATATAACGCTTCTGAACCTGTATGAACAGCTCGTCCGACCCAGGATGATTGAAGAAAAAATGTTGGTATTACTTCGGCAAGGAAGGATATCCAAATGGTTTTCCGGCATCGGTCAAGAAGCCATTTCCGTAGGAGCCACCATGGCCTTAGATTCGGAAGAATATATCATGCCGATGCATCGCAATCTTGGGGTGTTTACAGCGCGAAACATGCCCTTTGATAAGCTTTTTTTGCAATGGCAAGGCAAGCGCGAAGGCTTTTCTAAAGGTCGGGAACGTAGTTTTCATTTCGGCAGCAAGGAGCATCATATTTGTGGGATGATCAGCCACCTGGGGCCACAATTGGCCATTGCTGATGGGGTTGCGCTGGCGCATAAATTGCAGAAGGAAAATAAAGTGAGCCTCGCTTTTTCCGGCGATGGAGCCACCAGTGAAGGCGACTTTCATGAAGCGCTGAATGTGGCCGCTGTCTGGGAGCTACCGGTGATTTTCCTGATAGAAAACAATGGTTACGGCTTGAGTACACCCAGCAAGGAGCAATTTTTGGTGGAGCACTTAGCTACCCGTGCTGCAGGCTATGGCATGAAGGGAATCACGATTGATGGCAATAATATCCTAGAAGTATATAAGACCATCCAAGAAGCCCGCCAATACTGCATCCAAGAGCAAAAGCCCATCTTGGTAGAGTGCATGACTTTCCGGATGCGGGGCCACGAAGAGGCAAGTGGTGTGAAGTATGTGCCCAAAGAGCTTTTTGAAATCTGGGCCAAGAAAGACCCGGTAAGCAACTATGAAGCTTGGCTCCAGGCTGCCGGCCTTTTATCCGAAGAAAGCAAAGCCAGCATCCGCGAAAAAATCCACCAAGAGATTGAAGCAGGCTTGGCTGTTGGCTTCGCCGCGCCTGCCATCACGCCTTGTCTTCAGGAAGAGCTACAAGACGTCTATGCGCGGCTGCCTGCTCAAGCTTCTGTTCCCGTAGCCGCTTCATCTGTAAGCTCAGAAAAGAAATTCATCAACGCCATTTCCGATGCCCTCAGCCAAAGTATGGAGCGCTTTGATAAGCTGGTCTTGATGGGGCAGGATATTGCCGGCTATGGTGGCGCGTTTAAAGTGACAGAAGGTATGATGGACAGGTTCGGCAAAGAACGGGTACGCAATACGCCGCTTTGCGAAAGCGCAATAATCGGTACTGCCCTGGGGCTATCTATCAAGGGGTTCAAGAGTATGATGGAAATGCAGTTTGCCGACTTTGTGACTGTTGGCTTTAATCAAATCATCAACAACTTGGCAAAGATCCACTATCGCTGGGGGCAAAATGCAGATGTGGTGGTGCGGATGCCCACAGGTGCCGGTGTGGGCGCCGGTCCCTTCCATTCCCAAAGCAACGAAGCATGGTTTGTACACACTCCCGGGCTTAAAGTGGTGTATCCTTCCACTCCGGAAGATGCCAAAGGCTTGCTCTGTGCCGCTATTGCCGACCCCAATCCGGTTCTGTTTTTTGAGCATAAAGCGCTTTATCGAAGTGTCTCAGGTCTTGTGCCCGACGAATATTATACCATCGATATCGGAAAAGCTAAGTTGGTTCAGCCGGGTGAGGATATTAGCATCATTACCTATGGTGCTGGCGTGCATTGGGCGAAGGACTACGCTGCTGCACATCCCGATGTCTCTTGTCATATTTTAGACCTGCGCACTTTGCTTCCTTTGGATTATGATGCTATTCGGGAAGCCGTACAGGCAACTGGTAAGGTTTTGATCCTTCATGAAGATACGCTCACCGGTGGTATCGGTGGCGAATTGAGTGCCTGGATCTCGGAACATTGTTTTTCGGACTTGGACGCACCGATTCTCCGCTGCGCTAGTCTAGATACCGCAGTACCTTTTGCCATAGAGTTGGAACAACAGTTCCTTGCGAAAGGCAGGCTGGACACGGCGATACAGCAATTGTTGCGGTATTAGGAGGAGCGATTGAAACCTTTAGTCAGTAGAAAAGTACCAATTGCCTATTTTCGCGACGCCTCAACTCCTTATTATGAATCTACGTCTTGGCCTTGTAGTGGTAGCCTTGGTAGCACTTACTGCTTGCAAGGATAGCGGCTCCTCCAAAAGCAGAGGTCCCATTATCTTGGGGGATAGCAGCATGATTGTTACGGAACACAATCCGGAAGTACTACAGGATTTAGTACCAGATCTGAAACCGACCTTGCCCAGCCCTGCGGAAGCTGCACCGGCCAAAGACTCCACACCCACTCCAGCCGCAACACCCACACCCACTACAACTGCCGCAGCACCCCCAAGCACCGGCCCAGCTCTTGTTGCCGAATTCAAAGAAATCACGCTTACCATTCCAGGTATTGAAACAAAAGTGTATGGCAAGCAAGACTTGAAAACCGCCAGAAGTGCCACCTACCAACTGCGCAATGGCTCATTGGACAATGCCAAACTATACCTGAGTGGGGCTACGCTAACTAAAGTGAACACCCGCTACCAAACCGAACTATTGGTGCAGGATGGTAAGGACGAGCTTGCTCTGGATCGCCTGGGCAAATACACCTCCGACTGGCAGAAGCTCAATGGCAATGCCGGCCCATATCCCGTAGTGCCTGCAAAGCCGGAATACAAAGAGCTGACTGCAACGGCTATTCGCAATGCTGTGCAGCAAGAAACCCGTCGCAAGCGCATGAGCAGGAAGGAAGCGCAAGATTGGCTGGAGGAAGTACGCCGCGTGCGCAGTGTACAAGACGCTCCCATGAAAGTAATGCTTCGGGCCATCATGTGGCGGATAGAAGGTAAAGACGCTCAAGGTAAAAGCTTCAGCAAGGAGCTCCGGCTGGATATCCCTAGACCCTAGCAGGGTTTCAAATGTTTGTTTTTCGGGTACCTGGGTAGGCCATCCGATACAATCTTTTTCCCCTCACTTGTTGCCGGGAGATTTTTTGTTCCTGTCGTTGTTGCTGGGGTAGCGTTTTTAGGTCAAGGCAAAATTGCACCAAATAGGAGGCTAGCTGCTTGCGCCCCGGAAATGGCGCCCAAAAAATGATTTTAGCAGCTTCCGAAAGTGAGCATAGCCGCTTTGCTGTTGTATTTTTGCCTTCAATATTTGCTTATGAAAATTATCCCCGGGGAGATTAAGACGGCGCAGTTGCATGGGTTTTTGTTGGGGGCGGTAGGGCCTCGTCCTATCTGCTTTGCTTCTACTGTGGATGCGGAGGGTCGCCCCAATCTTTCTCCGTTTTCCTTCTTCAATGTTTTTGGGAGCAAGCCGCCCATCCTCATTTTCTCACCGGCTCGCCGGGTGCGGGACAATACCATTAAACATACACTCGAGAATATCTATGCTACCAAGGAAGTGGTGATCAATATTGTGAACTATGCCATGGTGCAGCAGACCAGCTTGGCAAGTTGTGAGTATCCGGCAGGTGTCAATGAGTTTGAAAAGGCTGGATTTACGGCACTGCCGAGTGCTATGGTCAAGCCCTTCAGGGTGGCGGAAAGTCCGGCGCAATTGGAATGCAAAGTGCTCCAAGTGATAGAAACTGGAAAAGAAGGTGGGGCAGCCAATCTGATCATTTGTGAGATGCTCTGTATGCACTTGAATGATGAGGTGCTGGACGCCAACGGGGTCATTGACCCACATAAGATAGACTTGGTAGCCCGGATGGGTGGCGACTATTATTGTCGGGCATCAGGGGATGCTGTATTCAAAGTGCCGAAGCCTAACCTGAATTTGGGTATCGGGATTGATGCGCTGCCCGAGCGCATCAGAAGCAGCAAGGTGTTGACGGGAAATCATTTGGGAATTTTAGGCAACAGTACGAGCCTGCCAGTGGTGGGGACGCCGCTCTATGATGATCGCCTTCGGGACATCCTCCGGAAGTATGAGCAGGATGCCCTTGCTCGGGAATTTGCCCTGCATGAGTATGCGCGGGAACTCTTGGATGCCGGTGCCGTTGATAAAGCTTGGGGGGTATTGTTGGGTGGAGAATAGCCGAATAATTTATTCCACATTCATGCGTTTAACTAATGTGCATTTCTAGCAGCTTTTGTATTTATATCCTATGAGACGGCAGTTATTTTTATTGATGTTGTTTGGGTGTGTCCTTTTCGCTTCTTGTATGAAGCTGGATACGAGCCCTTGTCCTTATTCTATACTCTATGTGAATGGGGCCAATATTGCATTCACAGGCTTTAGCCCGGATGAGTTGGACACGGTGATCATAAAGCGATACAAGCCGGATACGAGTTTTAAAAACTTGGTAGATAGCGCGGTGGTATCGGTAGATTCGGCGGAGCGTCATCAGGATACGAGCTACTGCCCGGCCTATAGTAGCAATTGGTTTCTAAGGCAAGGTTTTGATTATGAGTTTATCGTCAAAGCAACGAATCAAGTTTTCCAAGTTTGCAAGATCGAGACGGGCTCCACTACTGGCTATTATGAACGAACGGAAGGGCGTTGTGGTACTCGGGGGAGCGATGTGCGGCCGTATGTAGCCGTCACGGTAAATGGGGTTCGGCAGGGGCCGCGTTGGTTGAGCTCCAGTTGGTATTATGTATTCCTGCACAAATAGGGATGTCGGTAGCGTTTGTATAGGTCCAGCGGGAAGAATTGGTGCTTCGTTTATAAAATTCGGCTACGGTAAAAATAGGGTTCCTTGGATTTTGCATACCAGCCTGTCGTTGTTGTTTTATGTGGTAATGGTTAGTGCAAAGGAAGCTGTCGTTGGCCCGACTACCGATGGGGGACAAAAGTCAATAACTTTACCGAGTAGATGCTTCCGGAACACAACACAATCATTGCCCTTGCTACGCCGCCGGGAGTGGGCGCGCTTGGCCTCATTCGCTTGAGTGGCCCCGAGGCTATTTCTATAGTACAACAGCTTTTCTCAAAGAAGAATTTAGCCAAGCAAGCGGCACATTCACTTCATTTTGGAAGGCTTTTGGCTCCGGTTGCGCTTGGTCAGCCATCAGAGGTAATTGACGAGGTTGTCCTGAGCCTTTTTCGGGCACCGCAGTCCTATACGGGTGAAGATGTGGTGGAGTTGAGCTGTCATGGTTCCGCTTATATTTTGCAACGCGTGCTGGAGCTATGTGTGGCACTTGGTGCTGTACCGGCCAAGCCGGGCGAGTTTACCCAACGAGCCTTCCTGAATGGGAAGTTGGACTTGACACAGGCGGAGGCAGTAGGGGATCTGATTGCTGCAGAGAGCAGAGCCGCGCAACAGGCTGCATTACATCAATTGCGGGGCGGTTTTTCCCAAGATCTGAAAGAGATGCGAGAAGAGTTGATTCATTTTTCCGCACTGATGGAGTTGGAGTTGGATTTTTCTCAAGAAGATGTGGAGTTTGCCGATCGGACACAATTGAATCGGCTCCTTCAGAAAATAGACAAGAGCGTACAGCGCTTAATCCATTCGTTTCGGCTGGGCAATGCAGTGAAAAACGGGGTGAGCGTAGCCATAATTGGCGCACCAAATGCCGGGAAAAGTACCCTGCTCAATGCCCTCCTCAATGAGGAGCGGGCAATAGTGAGCGATATTGCCGGTACCACACGGGATACGATAGAGGAACGCCTCAATATTGGTGGGATGCTCTTCCGTTTTATTGATACTGCCGGTATCCGAGCACATACCGATGACTTGATTGAGCAACAAGGCATCGCCCGAAGCAAGCAGAAGGCAGAACAAGCGGATATTGTCTTGTACTTGTTGGATGCTGCTCATGCTCAAGAACAGTATGAAATGCTACAGGGTGCTGAGGCAAAAGAACAGTATTTAGTACTCATTAATAAATCGGATTTACTGGGAGATAAATCGGACTTAAAAGCGCGTT
>JAFDYA010000038.1 GCA_018267675.1 Bacteroidota bacterium | reverse complement strand
CCATCAAAGCCTCCTATAGTCCAGGCTCCACACAAAAGCCATACACCGCGCTGATTGCCCTTGATGATGGCGCGATTACACCAGCTTTTGGCTATCCCTGCCGCGGCGGCTATTATGCCTGTGGCAAACGGGTTGGATGTACTGAAGCATGGGCGGGTCATGCGGCAAATCTTCGATTAGCCATTGCGCATTCCTGCAATTCCTATTTCTGCCATATCTATCGCTTGTCTGTAGATGATAAAAAATTTGGCGGAGTAAAAAAGGGGCTGGAAGACTGGTACCGACACATGTATCACTTTGGCTTCGGCCACCCTACCGGTGTAGATATTCCCTATGAAATTGGCGGTACTCTATTTGACTCCACCGACTACAACAAGCTTTATAACGGCGCATGGAATTCTTGTACCAACTTGTTTCTAGGTATGGGTCAAGGCGAATTGTCTACCACGCCAATGCAAATGGCGAACGCACTTTGTATCATTGCTAACCACGGCTTTTTCTATACACCACATTTCGTCAAATCCATTGGCAATAACCCCAAAGACCCAATATTGGCACCATTTCATGAAAAACACAGCGTCACCAATATTCCTGATGAGCTCTACAAAATAGTGGCCTTGGGCATGATGGATGTGGTGAACGAGGGCACCGGACGGGTTGCAAAAATCCCAGGTATAGAAGTGTGTGGAAAAACAGGAACAGTAGAGAACTATGCTATCCTGAATGGTAAAAGAACTAAGCTACAAAACCACTCCATGTTTGTAGCATTTGCACCGAGAGAAAACCCGAAAATTGCAATTGCTGTGACGGTAGAAAATGCAGGATATGGTGCCACATGGGCCGGCCCTATCGCTTCTTTGATGATGGAAAAATACCTCAATGACACTATCTCAAGTAAACGACTAGGGCTTCAGGAGAAAATGTTCAAAGCAAATGTGATTAACCTTCGGCAAGTCACGCTGATCGACTCGACACGACGAGCAATGGACCAAGCTAGGTATGAACGCCGACTACGAAACTCTATGGTTGCTGATAGTGTTAAACGTGCAAATGATTCCTTGCTGATATTGCAGTACCTCAAGAAATATCTCCTTAAGAAATAAGTGTATCCATTATGCCCGAATCCAATCGTTCACTTATTGCCCGTATTGATTCCCTGACACTCCTGCTCTATTTGATTTTAGTGGTCATTGGATTGCTTTCAGTTTTCTCAGTAGAATATAACAGCACTGATGTCGGCATATTCTTAAAGGGGAAAAGCTACACGAGCCAAACAATCTTTTTTGGCATAAGTCTGTTTGTTGGCATTGTTATACTTTTCACTGATAGTAAGGCGTTTGCTTCCGGTGCTTTCTTGGCTTATTTCCTGGGTATCCTCCTCTTGGTGCTTACAATATTTTTAGGAAAGAACGTAAAGGGCTCCCATTCTTGGTTGCAAATTGGCCCTATGGCCTTTCAGCCTGGAGAGATCTGCAAAATTTTTACGGCGCTAGCTCTGGCCAAATTTTTGTCGCTTTCCGAAACAAATTTCCATACACTAAGGCACCGCATTATTGCAGTTTCAATGGCATTGCTGCCCTGCATACTCATCATCTTGCAGAATGAAACCGGACTAGCGCTTGTCTATTTTTCCTTTATCCTGGCACTGTATCGTGAAGGGCTACCCAATTCCATTTTGATCATAGGGTTTTCGACTGTTGCTTTAGCTATAACTACCCTGCTCCTTTCTCAGCTCACAATATTCTTATTACTCAGCGCCATTGCTGGACTCTTTACCTGGCTGCTCTGGAAACGTCTATTAATTAATCGGCAGCTTCGGTTCGTCTTAATTGGTAGCTATGGTGTAGCACTACTCTTTTCCCAAATTATCGTTCCTTTTACGTTCAAAAAAGTGCTTCAGGGGTATCAGATCCAACGAATCTACTCGATGCTTGGCCAGGAAGTACCGGAAGCCTACATGAAGGCTGAAGACATCGCAAAAATGCAGGTAGGAAAGAAGAAGGACGATAACTACAACGTCAAGCAATCCAAAATTGCTATTGGCTCCGGTGGACTTTTAGGAAAAGGCTTCTTGAATGGTACGTCAACAAAAAACAATTTTGTACCTGAGCAGCATACTGACTTTATCTTTTGCAGTATTGGCGAACAATTTGGATTTGTCGGGAGTGCGCTGCTGATCCTGCTTTATGTGGGGCTGATGATTAGGATATCGATACTTGCGGAGCGACAACGTTCTACATTTAGCCGTGTATATGCATACTCGGTAGCCAGTATCTTATTTTTCCATTTTGCCATCAATATTGCCATGACCATCGGGCTTGCGCCCGTCATTGGGATCACGCTACCCTTACTCTCCTATGGCGGGTCGTCGTTGCTATCTTTTTCCTGTATGATATTCATCCTGCTACGTTTGGATGCCGATCGTGCAGTATTAATTCGCTAGGACTTAAATTCTTAGATTGTTTGTCATAATTTTAACCCTCTTAAAAAAATCATAGAAGAATCATGACCTATTTATGCATTGATTGGGGAAATACGTTAGTCAAAGCAGCAGCGATAGATGCTGAGGGTAAATTCCTTGAAATGCAGGCGGTGATGCCAGAGGATGCAAGCAAAGCCATTGAAGAGCTTTTAGAAAAGCATCAGCCGAGAGCATCAATATTTTGCTCCGTAGTGAATAAGCAAGAAGAGGCTCTTTTCGCGCTACTCCAAGAACGTAGCCATTTTGTGGAACTAAGCACTCGGACGATGTTGCCCATTATCAATGCATACCATTCCGAAAGCTTGGGTATGGATCGACTGGCGGCGGTAGCCGGCATACAGGCAGAGCATCCTGAAAAGAACAACTTGGTCATCGCTTTAGGTACCTGTGTAACCTACAATTTCATTACAAAAAACCGGGCATTCCGAGGTGGTGCAATATCTCCAGGCTTGCAAATGAGACTGGATGCCATGCACCAATTCACAGATAAACTTCCGCAAGTACCTGCCTATGGCGACACGCTACTATTAGGCTATGATACTCCTACTTGTATGCGAAGTGGTGCCTTATTTGGCTTAGCTGCGGAAATTGATGGGATGGTCGAAGCATTCCGCCAAGAATATGGGGAAATTAACGCTGTTTTAACCGGTGGCGATGCTGCACTTTTGGCACGCCATATCAAAAGCTCGATATTTGCCGACCCTAAAATTATCCTAAAGGGACTTTACCAAATCCTGAAACATAATGCGCGATTTCTCCGTTAGGCAGCTACTCACGGCGGCTTTATTCTTGACCGCAACAGCAGCTTCCGCACAGAATGGAAATTCTAACAAAGAAAACGACCCCTACTCCCGCTTCGGCATTGGTGAACCACTAACTGGGACAAATGTGCTCAATAGAGGGATGGGCTATACTTCCACGGCATTTCAAAATGCAACCGCAGTTAATACGGACAATCCTGCTTCCTACGCTTCTATACGGCTCACTACATATGAGGCCGGCTTCACAGGGAGCATGCGCACGATAACCACAAATAACAAAAGCTACAACACCGGATCAGCCAGCTTGGCCAATCTCAGGCTTGGCTTCCCGGTAAGTAAACACGCCGGTGTGGCCCTGGGCTTGCAGCCAACAACTCACATTTTTTACCACAATGTGGACAGCAGTACCATCAACGGATTTGGTAAAACGGCATCGGAATATCTTGGGGACGGTGGCTTGAACTATGCATTTATAGGTGCCGCCGGTGAGACACATGGCTTTTCCTTTGGCCTAAATTTCGGCTATATGTTTGGGAATATCAACAATACTAGCCGATTGGTCAATTTGGATACAACACATGTTCTCGGTACAGAGTTTTCAAAGCAAACACGACTGGGTGGCCTGCATTTTAAAGCAGGAATACAGTATTACGATACCTTGCTCAATGGCTGGAATGTTCGGGTAGGCGCCACTGCGGAATGGGGGCAAGCACTCAATGGTACACAAACGGCCTACAGCGGTTCGTTCTTTTATATGGGAACTACAGAGGTGAGTGATACTGCATATACTGCATCTGAAAAAGATGGTAAGATACAACTGCCGGCGACCTATAGTATTGGTGCCAGCCTTGGGGGAAGTAATTGGAGCCTTGCTCTTGATGCCACCCAAATGGACTGGAGCCAATTCAGAAATTTTGGTCAGACGGACAGCAATATCAATTCAAAAACTCTTCGCTTGGCTCTGGGCGGGGAATACACTCCCCTACCTGCAAGTGTTTATAGCTACCTTTCCAGGGTTACCTACCGCGCCGGTTTCTATTATGGGAACGACTACGTGAACCTGCGTAACACAGCTTTGAATTACTATGGCTTCACGGTTGGTGCTTCATTCCCGTTCAAGCGGAGTACAGACCGTATTCACACGGCCTTGGAGTTTGGCCGACGCGGAGCTACAACGAATGGATTGGTTCAATCCAACTATTTTAAGTTGCACTTGGGCATCTCATTAAATGACCGTTGGTTTATCAAACGGAAATATGACTAGACGAAGCAGAAAAACAGTTCAATCATTTGCCCGGATTTTTCTTCCGGGTTTTTGTTTTTTGCTGTTGCTTGGCGCTTGTACCAATAGTAATAAAGAGATTGAAGACGCCATGAGCAAAACTAATCTTGGTGACGAAAAAGGGAAAGAAGTGACCATACTTTACAGCCGTGCCGGGCACCTTACTACACGAATCTTTGCCCACACTTTCATCAGAGCCATATCGGCCAACCCACCTTATACGGAATTGAAAGATGGGCTAAATGTTGCGTTTTTTGATGATAGCTTACGGATAAAAAACACCCTTACCGCGCGCTACGCGCGCTGGTACGAACAAGAAAACAATGTCTTAATTCGGGACAGCGTAAAAATTGTCAATGACAAGGGTGAAGAATTGCAAACCTCAGAGCTTGTTTGGAATCAAAAAATGCAGAAATTCTTCAGTGAAAAGCCTGTGCGCATCATCACCAAAACACAAATCCTAAACGGTACCGGCATGGAAGCAAATCAAGACTTCTCCGCCTACCAAATCTATAACCTCAGCGGACAAGTGACCGTGGAGAAAAGTCAAGTACCAGGTGGGTAGTAACGGGCATTCCTTGAATTTCAATAACCTATTTTCTACCTTAAAATATTTCTACAAAATCAGGAGTATTGAAAATAGGCTGTTATAATGAAGCTGTTTAGTTATCTTTAATGGAATTTTTTACTCCTTCATCATGGCCGACCCACTACATCCTCCGGGAAAATTGCTCGACAATAGGACCTATTTCATCACAGGTGCGAGTAGAGGAATCGGCAAGGCGATCGCGTTAAGATTGGCTCAAGAAGGGGCACAAATCATAGTTGCAGCAAAGAGTACAGAAGAAAATCCTAAGCTCGGCGGTACCATCTTTAGTGCTGCTCAAGAGATTGAAGCAATTGGCGGAAAGGCTTTTCCCGTGGTTTGCGATATCCGAGACGAAGAACAAATTATTGCAGCTGTGAGCAAAGGTGCCGCTCATTTTGGCGGTATTGATGGGGTAATAAACAATGCATCTGCAATCGCTCTAACAGGTACTGCCGAAACTACTGCTAAGCGTTTTGACTTGATGTACGCAATCAATGTACGAGGCACCTTCTTAGTTACGCAACATTGTCTGCCCTATTTAAAAAAATCTGATCAAGCGCACATACTCACTCTTTCCCCGCCAATCTCACTTTCGCCACAATGGCTGGCACCGAGTGTAGCTTATACCATTAGTAAGTTCAACATGAGTATGATGAGTCTAGGCTGGGCTGAAGAATTTAAAAACATTCCCATTGCCGCAAATTCGCTTTGGCCGGTAACGACAATAGCTACTGCTGCAGTACAGAATCTCTTGGGGGGTGATGCGTTGATCAACCGAAGCCGGAAGCCGGAAATTGTAGCTGATGCGGCTTTTCATATTCTTAGTCGCGCTGCGAATGATTGTAGCGGAAATCTATTTTTGGATGAAGAGGTACTTCATGCAGCAGGTATCCACGATTTTGAACGGTATGCTGTAGTACCCGGTGGGCCGTTGCAGCGCGATCTATTTTTATAATTTCCAATCCCGAGAAGCCAAATTTATGTAGGCAACAAAAAGCCCCGTCTCCAAAGAAGACAGGGCCTTTACCAAGAAATTCAATAAGCCTTATTTCTTACCGGCAGCTTTCGCGCTTTCAGTAGCTTCTTGTTTCAACTGACGAGTCATCACGATAGATGCGATTGGAATACGTGGAGAATTCATGATTTCCATGTTTTCAGCAACAACATCTTGTACGCGCAAGTTCTCGTTCAAGTTCAAGTTTGTGATGTCCACTTCAATTGCCTCTTTCAAGTTTTCGGGCATGGTGCGCACTTTCAGAGCCTTAATTTTTAGCTCCAAACGACCACCCGCTTTAACACCTGCAGGAGAGCCGGTGTATTTCAATGGAAGTGTTGCGCTTACACGCTTACCTGGCACTAGCTCAAGGAAGTCCAGATGGGCGAGTTCGTCTGTTACTACGTCAAATTGCTTGTCCTTGAGGATGCATTTGTAAGTAGTTCCGTTCACTGTGATTTCAGCAAGCTGAAAGTCCGGCGTGTACACCAAAGGGCGGAAAGCCAAGATTGGTGCAGAGAAATGAACTTCCTTTTCGCCTCCGTAGATTACGCAAGGCACTTGTCCGTCTGCTCGAAGATGGCGCGTTGGTGTCTTACCAAATTCGCTTCTGACATTTCCTTCAATTTTTACGCTTTTCATTGCGTGATTCAATTTTGTAGCCTTTCAAGGTGCACACGAAATATCCGTTTGAACGTCCGACTTTGAATGGGCTGTGATTTAATTATTGTTTTGTGAAGTGTACCTGCAAACTGCAGGAAACGGATTTTGTTGTTTAAACAGAGCTTAGATTCGATTATGATTATGCATTCATAGCCTTTCGGTTGGAATGTATGAAGAGGGAACTGATTGACTTATTTTCGTAGGTATTACGAATGGCTGTCGCAAATAGATCGCCTGTTGAGAGCACTTCTATTTTGTCGCTAGTTTGCTTCAATGGAATGGTATCACAAACCACCAATTGTTCCAGGACACTATTATTAATATTATGGTAGGCGTTTCCGCTCAACACTGGATGGGTACAGAACGCTCGCACTGACTTGGCACCACGTTCTTTGAGCAAGGCTGCACTCTTTGTGAGGGTGCCGGCGGTATCGCAGATATCATCTATCAGGACAACATTCTGTCCTGTCACGTCACCAATTACCGTCATTGAGGCAATTTCATTAGCACGTTTCCGTTGCTTATCACAGATTACCATTTCTGCACCAAAGTAGGCGGCTACTTCCCGCACTCGATTGGTGGATCCAACGTCCGGCGAGGCAAAGGTGAGGTTTTCAATATTAAGCTTCTCAATGTACGGGATAAAGATTGCTGAGGAATCCAAGTGGTCCACCGGAATATCAAAGAAGCCCTGAATTTGGGGTGCATGAAGATCCATGGTCATTACCCGGTCGGCACCCGCTTCAGATAGAATATTGGCAATGAGCTTAGATGCGATTGAAACCCGAGGCTTGTCTTTCCGATCCTGACGGGCAAAGCCAAAGTAAGGAATCACAGCAGTGATATAGCCTGCAGAAGCTCTTCTTGCGGCATCAATCATGAGCAGGAGTTCCATCAAGTTATCAGTGGGAGCGTATGTGCTTTGAACTAAAAAAACATAATCACCACGGATGTTTTCTTCAAAAACCGGCTGAAACTCCCCATCACTGAACTTCTGCATTTTGCAAGCACCAAGCTTTTGACCAAATGCTTTTGAAATCTTTTCAGCCAGATACGCTGAACTTGTACCGGAAAAAATCTTGACCGTAGGCTGCATGATGCGGGAAATGAGCCGCGAAAGTACGAAAAAATCACCTGAAAACAAGAGAAAATTCATTCAAGCCATATCCTACAAGAGCCTAGTATAGGGCAGTGAACCATTGCTTCAAAATTTGTACTCAAAAAAATTCCTTTATCAGCAGGTAAATAGAAAAACAGGCAAACGAAAATTCTATTAATACTGCAAGAACTAATTTCAAGTCCTCCCGCCTGCTTCCTGATCTAGCGAAATAATAGACAGTGCAGAAAGGCAAATCCTGCCTACTTTAGCGGCCAAATATTTGCACATGGCACACTCACTTTTAAAAGGAAAGAAAGGAATCATTTTTGGTGCGCTAGACGAACGCTCCATCGCATGGAAGACAGCCCTGCGCTGCTATGACGAAGGTGCTGAAATCATCTTGAGCAATGCTCCGATAGCTTTGCGGATGGGTAAAATCAAAGAACTCGCCGCGCTTTGCGGTGACTGCCCGGTGATTGGTGCTGATGCTACTTCAAACGAAGATCTTGAAAAATTGCTCAACGAAGCAATGGCACATTTTGGCGGGAAAGTGGACTTCATGCTCCATTCTATTGGGATGAGTCCTAATGTGCGGAAGAATATTCCTTATACTGAGACCAGCTACGAGAATTTTCATAAAACAATTGACATCTCAGCCCTTTCACTACACCGATTATTGCAATGCTCCATGAAGCTAGATGCAATTAACGAATGGGGTTCGGTGGTGGCGCTTTCCTACATTGCAGCACAGCGCAGCTTCCCCGGTTATAACGACATGGCGGACACAAAAGCTCTATTGGAAAGTATTGCACGCTCATTTGGGTACTATTATGGCTTTGCAAAAAAAGTGCGGGTAAACACGATTTCGCAATCGCCAACCGTGACCACTGCAGGCTCCGGAGTGGGCGGCTTTGATGCGTTTCTTACCTATGCGGAAAAGATGAGTCCCTTGGGTAATGCCAGTGCTGATGATTGCGCCAACTACACTACCCTTCTTTTTAGTGACATGACCCGCATGGTGACGATGCAAAACTTGTTTCATGATGGAGGATTTTCATTTACCGGAGTTTCAGTCCCTATCATTGAGGAAATGGAAAAAGCTGCTCAGCAATAATTTGGAGTGCTAGTCCGTTTCTGTCATTACCGTAGCGTTTCCGGAGTTCGGAAACATGAATATTAGCCTATGAAGTTTTGGGGAGTAACCCGCTTGCTTGCATTATTGACTTGCCTGCCTCTGTTTGGCTCAGCACAGGTGACCGGTGGTCAATACGTCTTTGAATTTCTGAATTTACCGCAGTCCGCGCATATCTCTGCATTGGGTGGGAACAATGTGAGCAATCCTATGGACGACATAAGTTTGAGCTTACAAAATCCGGCACAGATGCGTCCTGCTCTACATAATCAATTGGGGCTAGGATATAATGGCTACTATGCGGGTATTTCTATCTCCAATCTTGCCTATGGCTATTATGCCCCTAAACTAAAGACCGCATTTGTATTGGGTGTTCAATATTTGAACTACGGCAATTTTGAAGGGCGGGACAATATCGGAAATACAACTGCTGATTTCAAAGCCAACGATTTTGCGATAAGCATTGGTGCGAGCAAACAATACGGGGAACGTTGGCGCTATGGAGCATCAATCAAACTAGCGCAATCCAACTATGCAGCATCCCGCGGATCCGCAATGCTGGCTGATGTTGGCATCCTTTATACCGATACTGCAAACTTGATCACAATTGGTGCCACTGCCAAAAATATGGGTTTCATGCTTCGGAAATTTGAAGGTTCCAGTGATGAGCCGCTTCCTTTTGATTTGCAGCTAGGCATTTCAAAACGATTTGCACACATGCCGCTGCGCGTCATGGCCACTGTTCATCATCATTATGAATGGGATATCCGCTATAATAATCCGGCAGATTTAGTCAGTAATTCGCTCACGGGGGGGAAAGATTCTTCCAGTTTGAGCAAAAATTATTTTGCAGACAAGCTCTTTCGTCATGTGATCCTTGGTGCTGAACTTGCTTTGGGCAAACGGCTGACTATCGGTGTTTCCTACAATCATCTTCACCGCGCAGAATTAGCACTCGCTGACAAAAAAGGCTTGGCTGGTTTTGCCTTTGGCGCATCCCTACAGCTTAATAAATTTCAAGTACACTATGCCCGTAGTTATTATTCTATCGTAGGTGCCTACAATGAGTTTGGCCTCAATCTTTGCCTGAATAAATTGGGTATCGGTAAGGGAGAAAATTTCAATGCCGTTTATACAGAAAAGGAACTGTAGCGTTATTACTTGGCTTTTGTTAAGCCCATTTGAGCGGCCTCTTCCAGCAGATAGTGCATGGCTGCAGTTTTGTCGTTGGTGATCACACCATCTAAAATTGCTTCTCTGATCTTAGTCTTCAAGACACCTACTTCCTTTCCGGGAGGCAGGTTGAATAATTCCATTATTTCGATACCGTCAATTGGCGGTTGCCACGCTCGCATCTTATCTGCTTCTTCCACTTCGACCAAGCGTTGCTTCACGAAGGCGAAATTTTGTAAATAACGGCGCACTTTATGCTCATTTTTGCTCGTGATATCGCTCTCACAAAGCAGCATCAAATCTTCCAGATCGGCACCGGCATCAAAGAGTAAGCGGCGCATGGCAGAGTCTGTGATATCCTCCTTGGATAAGGAAATGGGCCGAAGATGGAGCCCGACCAATTTTGCTACATAGCGCATTTCCTCCCCCATACTCAACTTCAATTGTCGAAAAATCTTGGGTACCATTCTTTCTCCAAGTGCATCATGCCCATGAAAGGTCCAACCATGGCCGGGCTCAAAGCGCTTTGTAGGCGGTTTGGCAATATCATGCAGTACGGCTGCCCAGCGGAGCCAAATGTTCTCGCTTCGGGCAGCCACATTGTCCAATACTTGTAGGGTATGATAAAAATTATCTTTATGCCCCTTCCCTTCCTTCATTTCAGTACCTGCAAGCGCACACATTTGCGGAAAGAACTGGTTGAGCAAGCCCGAGCGAAAAAGTAAATCAAACCCAACAGAGGGATTGTCCGTCTTCATTATTTTGGTCAGCTCATCGGTAATCCGTTCAATGGTGATAATCTTTAACCGAGCAACGTTCCTACAAATAGCTTCAAATGTCTCTAGGTGAATCCTGTACCCTAATTGTGTTGCAAAGCGAATGGCTCGTATCATTCGAAGAGGATCATCGGAAAAGGTAATATCCGGATCCAGTGGGGTTCTGATGATTTTTGCGTCAATATCTGCAAGTCCATTAAATGGATCAATAAGCCGACCGAAATCCGACTTATTAAGGGAAATTGAAAGTGCATTGATCGTAAAATCCCGTCGATTTTGATCATCTTCCAAACTACCTGCAACAACTTGAGGATTCCGTGATTCGGGACTATAGCTCTCCTTGCGTGCCCCCACAAACTCAATTTCAAATTCCTGAGTCTTGATTTGAGCAGTTCCAAAATTTTTAAAAAAATGTACTTTGGGAATGGGATTTAAGCTTGAAGCTACTTTGTGTGCCAACTCAATGCCGTCACCCAGGCAAACGATATCCGCATCCTTCGAGACCCTTCCGATGATTCTATCTCGTACAAAACCGCCAATGAGATAGGCCGGCGTGCCCAATACAGACGCAGCCTCCTGAATTTTCTGAAAAAGTTGCGCTTCACTTGCGCTTAGCTGAATATCCATTTTCTAAAACGCTGCAAAGATGCAGTATTCCCGAAAAGCCCAATTAGGCATTTCCAGTTATCCTTTCAAAAAAACAATCTTCTTGTGCCTACTCATTGATCATGCTTGGTCTGTGCCCAAGCATTCCTGATAATAAAAACAGATTTCCCGATAGTGAAAAACAATAAATGCGCTGAAACATACTTTCGCAGCAAATACTGAAAATCAACATTTTACCACATGCAAATGCGTCAATTTTTATCCTTTTTCGCACTACTCCTTTCCCTACCAGGCCTAGTTTGGGCACAAAGTGGGAAGGGTAATATTACCGGTCAAGTCCGATTGGCAGATGGAAGCCCGGCAGCCTATGTATCCGTACTCCTTGAAGGGACAAATAAAGGAGACCTAAGTTCAGAAACCGGACACTTTGCCATTCGGCATGTTTCTATCGGCAAGCACCAAATACGAATATCGTTTACCGGTTTTGAACCCACAATTGTCCCGGTGGATGTAGTACCAGGTGAAAACAATATTGGAACAGTCCAGTTAAAAATTTCCAAGCAGGAGCTTTCGGAGGTTACTGTACGGGCTGGCTTGGTTCAAAAAAATGAAAAGGTATCCTCCTCTCTTCGTTTACAAGAGCCACTTCAAGAATTACCCCAGAACATACAAATCATCTCCAGCAAGACATTAGCTAATCAGCAAGTTACTAGCCTAAGTGATGGTGTACTTAGAAATGTAAGTGGATTGACTCAATTGGAGCACTGGGGCGATATGTACACCCGTATCAACACGCGTGGTGCACGCGCTGCCGCCTTCCGCGATGGTATGAATGTGAGCTCCAACTGGGGGCCACTCACCGAAGACATGAGCTTTGTGGATCAAATAGAATTTGTGAAGGGTCCGTCCGGTTTTATGATGTCCACCGGCGAACCATCAGGCATCTATAATGTAGTGACCAAACGTCCAACAGGCACTAAGAAAGGAGAAGTAGGTCTTCTTGTAGGCAGCTATGATTTCTACAGAGCCACAGTAGATCTGGATGGTCAGTTGGATAAAAAGGGAAAAGTGCTTTACCGGCTTAACCTGATGGATCAAACAAAAGGTTCTTTCCGCCCCTACGAATACAACGATCGATATAGCATTGCGCCGGTTATCACCTACAAACTTGATGACAAGACCAGCTTCACTGCTTCCTACATTCTGCAACACGCGCGCATGTCCAATGTGGGTAGCTATTACGCGTATTCTACCGAAGGTTATGGTAATCTTCCCCGCGACTTTACAACAGCAGATCCGAATCTGGCTCCTACAGTCATCAACGATCATAATGTGACGCTCAACCTCCAGCACCAATTTAATAAAGATTGGAAATTGACCGCTCAACTGTCTTATTTCAACTACCAACAACAAGGAGCTTCTATGTGGCCTAGCTACATAGATTCAACGGGCAATATGATCCGCTATGTGAGCATCTGGGATGCTTCTAACGTTTCCAAGTTCGGACAGGTGTATTTGAATGGCCAAATTCAGACAGGATCGGTACAACATCGCGTATTGGCTGGCCTTGACCTTGGCGACAAAACCTATATGGCAGATTGGAACCAACAGCATGACCTAGATTCCGTTGGTGCATACTTTAATACACACCATCCAAGCTATGGCTCACCGGTGACGGGCTATCCAAAATTTGACCGATCCAAAAGCCTAGCTGAACGTGCCGGTATCTACGGCACTTTAGCCCAACGCTATACCGGTCTTTATGTCCAAGACGAATTAGGATTCTGGGACAATACCGTACGATTAACCCTTGCAGGTCGCTATACAACTGACGTTGAAAACTCCTACGGAACGATTATGGAAGCCAGTAAGTTTACACCACGAATTGGCCTTAGTGTCACCGCCGACAAATCACTCTCATTATATGGATTGTACGACCAGAGCTTCTTACCTCAATCCGGTATTCGTAGAGATGGGAAGAAAGTACTCCCATTAACTGGCAACAATATTGAATTTGGTGCAAAAAAAGAATGGTTTGGTGGCCGCTGGAATAGTACGCTTTCCGTCTATCGCATTTTGAACAACAATCAAATTTCGACAGACCCCGCCAACTCTAGCAGCGAAAACTTTGTAGTACAGTTTGGTCAAACACAGACACAGGGCGTTGAACTGGATATTCAAGGAAGCATCCTTCCCGGGCTTAGCTTAATCGCCAATTATGCTTATACAGATGCAAAAATCACCAAAGCAGACAGTAGTGAGGCAAGCCAAAGTACCATCGGCAATCGAGTACCCGGCTATTCCACGCATGTTGCGAATGCCTGGTTAACCTATCGCTTGAATGATGGCTTTTTAAAAGGTTTAAGCATCAGCTTAGGTGGTAATTTCCAAGGCGATCGCTCCACATGGTCATGGGGTGCAGCAGGCCAAAAGAACCTACCAGACTACTTCCGAATGGACGCCGGTCTTGGCTATGAAGTCGGCAAATTCACAATTACAGCAAACGTATTCAACATCCTCAACACCTACTTGTACAGTGGCTCTTACTATGGATATGGTGGCTTCTACTATTGGCAAACAGAAGCTGGAAGAAACCAAAGATTAGGTATCAACTATCGTTTCTAAACCAATTGATGAAAATTAAAAAAGCAATCAAAAAAGCGCACCTGTGGTTCGGACTTACATCCGGACTATTGGTCGTATTTCTAGGGATTACTGGTTGTATTCTGGCTTTTGAATTAGAAATTGAAGACCTGACACAGCCCTACCGGAAAGTAGCCTTGCAGCAAGCTCCGCTGCAACCCCCTTCGGTGCTTAGAGAAAACGCAGAGTCGAGTCTAGGCAATGGTAGAAAACTCGTATGGCTGGAATATGGTACACCAGGTAATGCTGCCAAAGCATTCTACTATAACGATAAGGAGTATTGGCAAGTCTTTCTGAATCCATATACCGGTGAGGTATTGAAGACAAAGAACATGGACAAAGACTTCTTCCGCTTCATCATCAACGGGCATTACAACCTTTGGCTGCCGCGAGAAGTTGGTAAAGTGATAACGACTACCGGTACTTTGATTTTTGTAGTGATGATGATATCCGGTATTGTTCTTTGGTGGCCCAAAAATAAAGCAGCCCGCAAACAACGATTCAGCATTAAAACAAGTGCAAAATGGCGTCGGGTCAACTACGACCTGCACAATGTACTCGGCTTTTATGTTCTTGGAATAGGCTTATGCATTGCCCTTTCGGGAATGATCATGGGCTTTGATTGGTTTTCAAAATCCGTCTTTTGGCTCAGCTCTGGTGGCAAGCCACTACCTGAAGTCACCCATCCGCTTTCCGATTCATTGGCTGCTCGAGTTGTCCCTTTAAAAACAGCACCAGACAAGCTTTGGCAAGAATATCGGCAATATGCTAAGGTTGACGAAGTGATCGGCGTGGGCTTCCCTGCAGATGAAACAGCACCATTAGAGATCGGGATTAATCACCGCCCGGGGACCTATTACAAACAAGATATCTACCATTTTGACCAACGAACCCTTCAACCTGTTGAGGCCGGAGGAGTCTTTCACGGATTATACCGAGATAAGACGAACGCCGAAATCCTGAGCCGAATGAACTATGATATCCATGTGGGTGCCATTGGCGGGCTACCAACTAAGCTATTAGCCTTCTTCGCCAGCCTCATCATCACCAGTTTGCCTATCACCGGCTTTCTGATTTGGAGGGGCCGCAACAAAAAGAACAAGCAAAAAATCGCTGAAAGTAGCCACCGACCTGCCTATGCGGCACTTGAAATAGGTGCTTGAATGAAAATAACTCAGTGAAAAATTGGTGTCAACTAGTAATAGTTGATGCCAATTAATTTCCGGGCTTCTGATATCGTAAAAGCAGCATGTGCCCTTGCCTGTTCCGCACCCCGCTTCAAAATGGATTGTAATAACGGCGCATCTAATTCAAGTGCCTTTGCTTTTTCCCGAATCGGACGCACGAACTCAATCATATCCTCTGCCAATTGCTTTTTCATATCGCCGTAGCGAATGGTGCATTGATTAAAATGCTCTTCAAAAGCCGCGACAGTAGCAGGTGCAGACACTAAACGCATCAAGGAGAATAGGCTGGCTATATATTCCGGCATTAGACTGTTGGCTTCAATTGGGCCACTATCCGTCTTAGCCTTCATCACTTTTTTCCGGATACTATCATCGTCGTCAGCCAAGTAAATTGTCGCGTTCTCATTTTCACTTTTACTCATCTTGCCACCGGAACCATCCAGGCTCATCACCTTCACCAAGGCATCACCAAAGTTGAAGGGCTGTGGCTCTGGAAATAGCTCACCATACCTGCTATTGAACCGTTGGGCAAAATTGCGCGCCATTTCCAAATGTTGCTCCTGGTCCTTGCCGACAGGCACTAGACTAGCCCGATGAATCAGGATATCCGCAGCCATTAAAACAGGATAAGTGAGCAAGCCGGCATTCACATTATTCGGATTCTGCCGCACCTTGTCCTTGAACGTCGGCACCTTCTCCAATTCACCTTTGTAGGCCAGCATATTGAGCATTAAATACAGCTCGGGAATCTCCGGAATGTCACTTTGTGCATACAAGGTTACCTTTTCCGGATCCAGGCCAGCAGCAATATTCTCAGAGAGTACGCGATAGACACTGGCACGCAAATCCTTGGGGTCGGGATGAGTGGTGAGGCTATGATAATCGGCAACGAAAAAATAGCAAGGATAATCATCCTGCATCTTCACATAGTTCTGCATTGCACCGAAATAGTTGCCCAAATGTAACTTGCCTGTGGAGCGAATACCGGAAACGACAATCTTGTTTTCAATAGCCATAAGTGGTGCAAAAATAGTTGGGATAAGTGCTTTGAGCTATGGAAAATCAAAACAAATTGCTTCAATCTTGAGGAACTAGCACTGCTCAATCTGCTATATGCCCAAACTACCGTTGAAGTATGCCTTAATGAAACCTAAAGCTTTACTGAAGCTTAAACGTCAGGGGGAGTGTGAAATATACCGCAACATTTTTGCCTTTCTGCTTCCCGGGCAACCAATTCGGCATTTTTTGCACCACTCGAATAGCTTCCTTATCTAGCAATTCAAAACCAGAGGATCGTACGATTTTTGGGTCTTCAACCTTTCCGACTTCCGAAACTGTAAATTCAATCATAGCCCGACCTTCTTGATTGTGTGCTCGTGCGGAGTCGGGATAATGAAGTTCGGAACTGAAATACGCCATCATGTCCCCTGGAAATTTTGGCATTTGATCTACAAACCTATACACCTTTGTATTGGTTGTTGTTTGCTGTTTTGCAGTATTCCGAGTTTTAGGAATCGCCTTCTTTTGTTGGGCGAAAACAACAGTCGTTGTTACTGCGGAGAGCAGTACGATGTAGGTGCTGATGACCAAAATTTTTGTGCTTCGGTTGGATGATTGATGTAGCATAAAGATTCTACGTTTTATGGGGTGATTAAAAAAAGAATGTCCGATTGGGTTGGGGGTATTGAACGTTTGTGACAATAGGAGTTGGGCATAACTAAAGCTGTCGGAATGTTTAAGTGCGATTTGATCTGCTTCAAATTCATGCACCATCTTCATTTCTTTGAGGAATAGCCATACAAAAGGATTGAACCAGAAGAGTGACTTTAGTAGTTGGAGCAACAACAAATCAACATGGTGGCCACACCGAATATGGGCTGCTTCATGCTGGAAAATGATGGGATGAATTTCCATTTCAGGGAAAAAAATTGAGTTCCAAAAACTGCCGGGGCCAAGGCCTGTACTTCTAAACACTGTTATTCCTTCTATCTGCTGCTTGTTGCTGCGCACCCAAAGCCGTGTTGCCATTTGGACATACTTAAACAAATAGACAGCGGCAATTGAAATCGCTATCCCCCAGTAAATACTTTTCAGGGATACCAAAGAGCTTGCTGTGTTCCATACTTCAAATTGTTTGGGCCGAACAATTTGTTCTGCCAACGTAAAAGTGAACATCACGTGTGGAGTGATTGATCCCATTTGAAACTGAGCAAAAGGAAGAAAAATTGAAAAAACCGAAGCAAAAAGTAGGAAGCCTCTATTCCAACGATGGTAAGGTCGGGCACTGAGCAAAAGCCAATAGATTAGCCAAAAAATGCCACTGTATAGGCAAACTTGGAGCAAGTAGGTTAAACTTAACATAGCGTCTCTAAATTTTATTTTTAAGCGTTTTTAAGATTGCTTCCAATTCCTTTATGTCAAGATCTTTTTCCTTCACAAAAAAGGAAACCATATCACTGAAAGAATTGTTGAAATATCCGTTTAACAACTGTTTCATGCGACGTTTTGAATAGGCCTCTTTTGTGATGATTGCGCGATACTGTTTGGCATTGCCAATGGGTTCACTCTCAACAAAACCTTTCTCCAGCAAAATCTTCAGGATAGTGTTTACGGTATTTGCATGTGGTTTGGGACGAGGCATTCGCTCTATAATCTCCCGAACAAATGATTTTTCCTGCACCCAAAGTGCTTTCATCACAGATTCTTCTGCACGAGTCAACTGAATATTAACGGCGTTATCTTTCGACATTCTACTAAATTTTTAGTAAAACTACTATAAATTTAGTAAAGCGCAAGTTTTGTTTGAAATTTTTTTCACAAAGCAGCTTAAAACACCTTGAATTCTACACATTTGCAGGTCAAATCTTTTGAGCAAAAAAAATATCTCAAAATAAATTTGGCAGAGTAAAAACCCTGTTTATCTTTGCAGTCCTTTAGCGAACCGGTAGCGGTTTTTTGAAAGAGGAAAAAAGTTCTTTGGGAGCATAGCTCAGCTGGTTTAGAGCATCTGCCTTACAAGCAGAGGGTCCGCGGTTCGAACCCGTGTGCTCCCACACAATAGCCTCGCATTAGCGAGGCTTTTTTTTGTCCAATTTCCGGGTTTTGCTTTTTCATCTTTCTTTTGAAAAAAACAGAACACAAGCCTGTTCCGTTGACCAGCATTTCTACTACCCAGTACTGGCAGCATTCCAAATAAATACCACCTTCATTGCCCTGCATTAAAACAAGCCGAAAACAAGCTTGGTGGCTATTCTACGTAAATGGCATTTCATGTTTACTTGCAGCTCCATTTCTGCCTACGAGTCCAAAGTCCTAGGCCAATAGACACCATCTTTCACGATTGCCTTTAACTCCCATTATTCTGAGCCTTTTTGGTGTATTATAAATTTTGGTGTTTATTTTTGGAAAACAAAAAACTAGATAATGTAAACCAATTAACAAAGTGAACTAAAACATCATACTCTTTTTTAACCCTCAAAAACTAAAACTCTATGTACCCCAATCACCGTGACGCGTTCTTTAAAGCCGCTGACAAATTAAACTGCTGGATAGGCCTCCGGGAGCCTAACGAATTATCCCTTGACTATATCGGGAAGGGCGGCTATACCGCCAAAAATGAAAAATGCAAAGCAAAGTCTGCGGACGATCCGGCACACCAATATAAAGGCCTGGTTGTTAGTCCCGAGATTTGTCCCGAAGCCTTTAAGCCGGGATCGCTGAGTGTAGCAAAAGAAAAATGGAAATTGTTTGCGGCCAATATGCCCTTTGGTTTTACTGTTAACAAGGATGGCTTGGTCAAATATCAAGGGAAAAGCATTCACGCCGACTTTGACCTAATGTACACAACAAAAGCTGACAGCAATGGGAAGATGATGTTTACAAGTAGTTCGGATGCTAAAAGATTAGAAATCGAAGTCGCAAAGTTTATCAACAATCTGCTGGGTACCGAGATCATTCAACATGGAGCAGAAATGGCTTGGGGAGGAGATTTTAGCGACCCTAAAAATCCGGTTCCGGTAGGCGCCAAAGCATCCGAGGATATCTTCAGCTTCGGCCCCAAACGCCAGTTCAGAATCGATCACTCCTCTATGTCTGCCGATTCCGCAAAATGGCATTGAGTAAGCGTTAGATTAAAAAAATAAGCCCCCAATTAAAATAAATTGGGGGCTTTCGCATTCTAATGTGCCCAGAACAGGAATCGAACCTGCACTCCGTTGCCGAAACAAGATTTTGAGTCTAGCGCGTCTACCAATTCCGCCATCTGGGCTTGCAAACGGAGCGCAAACTTAGGAATTCCAAATTGATTTCAGACAGCTCCTCCCAACTTTTTTCAAAGAATTTTTTTTGTCGGATGATTTGATAAGAATAAATCAGATTCAGTCCATTGCACCAAGCCTGGTGAGGCGGTTGAGGTATTTCTTACGAAAGTAGCAATCCTTGAGCTGTAGCAGGAGCGCTTGCGACTGATCCCCTTCGTCAAAACGTTTGATAAGTGGTTGAACACCCTTTTCCCAATCCGCTATAGCTGCGGCTTTTGCTTGTTCGGCGGTATCTGTTTGTTCCTCCAATGCTTCATTCAGTTCCATCATTTCCATGAGAAAATCCGCAGGGAGTTGATAGCCTTCGTCCGTTGTGAGTACACCATGTAGGCGAAGGATATAGCCCATTGTAGCATCTGCGTCATTCAGTGTTTGGAAAGCTTGATTGTTCCAGGCACTAAGCGCAATGGCTTCCTGCTTCTGGGCTTCATCGGCATGTGCCATCAAGTCAGGGTGATACTCCCGGCTTTTTGCGTAGTAGCATTTACGAACAATTGTAGGATCGGGGTGAAAGCTTTCTTGGAGCTCATAGAAACTGAAAAAGTCGGGCAACTGCATCGGTTTATCTTTGCAGGCAAATGTACAACACCCGCATCGGCCTTATCCGCGAAGGCAAGACCCCTCCTGACACTAGAGTAGCCCTCACACCGAAGCAATGTGTGGAAATGATGAAGGAATATCCAGGGCTACAAATTGTAGTTCAGCCCTCCCCTATCCGCTGTTTCAGTGATTCAGAGTATGCAGCAGAAGGCATCAAGCTGCAGGAAGACTTGCATGATTGCACGATCCTCCTTGGCATTAAAGAAGTGCCGATAAAAGACTTACTTCCGGGCAAAACCTACTTTTTCTTCTCGCATACCAAGAAGGCACAACCCTACAACAAACCATTGATGCAGGCGCTTATTGCCCAGCGGATCCGGATGATCGACTATGAATGTCTTACCCATGCTGATGGTCAGCGGATTCTTGGATTTGGGTTTTTTGCCGGCTTGGTGGGTGCGCATAATGGCCTCCTCACCTATGGGAAGCGAACCGGCAGGTTTAATTTACCACCGGCACATGAAGTTGGCTCTATTGCGGGTTTGCAGGCTATATATGATGAGGTGGTGCTCCCGCCAATCCGTATTGTAGTGACGGGTTCCGGCAAGGTAGCCTCCGGGATTGTGGAGGTGATGAATGACTTTGATGTGGACTTTATTGAGCCCGAAGATTTCCTTTCATTTGACTATGACTACCCTGTCTATACGCACCTCAAAGGAGCGTCGCTTTATGAGCGTAAGGATGGGAAAGCCTACCATCGCGAAGACTTCCATAATAATCCCCAGGATTTTCAGTGTGTTTTCAAGCCATTTTTGAGCCGGACAGACATCCTAATGAACGGTATCTATTGGGATAGGAAAGTGCCTAGATTGTTTGAAAAAACAGATGTTCAAGCTGCGGGCTACAAGATGAATGTTATTGCAGATATTACCTGCGATGTGGATGGCTCTGTGCCGATAAATCTTGGTGCAAGCACCATTGCCGATCCGGTGTATGGTGTACACCGCTTCAGCTTGTCGCGCACTGATGCCTTCCTAAAAGACGACAACATCATTGACCTTATGGCGGTAGATAATCTACCCAACGAATTGCCACGTGATGCTTCAATACATTTCGGAGTGCACATCCAGAAATATGTACTCAAGGAACTGCTGAAAGATGAAGTGAGTGATATCCTGAAACGGGCTACTATCTGTCGCGATGGGCAATTGATGCCCGACTATACGTACCTACACGACTATGCATTTGGTGCATGAGGAGTTGAAAATATTCTTGTTTCCTCGAGTTTCCTCGCGCCACCGATTGAAGTGAAAATCTCCCCCCTCAACGAGTGAGGGGGATTGTAACCGAAAGCGGGCCCGGGCGCCCAAACAAAATAGCTAACGCGGACGACGATAATCTTCCCAATACCACACATCATTGCCGCTGATTCGGTGGAAACGAAGATAGCTTTGGCTTAGGGTATCAAATTGAAAGGTATCAACTACCGAGGTGGAAGTGCTCGGTTGAAAAACGATTTCGGTACTATTACTTTGAAGGTGCCAGGTCCCGGATTCAGGGAATTGTACACTTTTAAAAGTCAAAACTCGCTGATAGCTGGCATCTGCTGAAAGGGAAAGTAAAAAGGTATCGGTAGCCGGTGCGTATTTTATCTCCGCTGAGTCCAGATGTTGATTGCCATTATAGTCATAAGCACGCAATACTCGAGACCAATTACCCAACAGACTGTCCCGTGCTGAAAAAACAGGTGCGTCAGCCTTCCGATTGCATGAAGCGGCACCAATAGCCGCTAGCAAGCAAAGAAAGATGAGTGTGCGACCTAACATAGCCTTTAATAATCCGCCAAAACAGAGGGTAATTCAGAAAGTGCTTGTGCTAATTGAGCATCATTAGGAGCTATACCATGCCATTCATGAGTGCCCTGCATAAAGCTCACACCATATCCCATTTCAGTGCTCATCAAGATCACAACCGGCTTACCTTGGCCAGTCGCGGCTTTAGCAGCAGCAAGCCCTTTAAGCACATCATTCATATCATTACCCTTCATTTCCACAGTAGTCCAATTAAAGGCTTCAAACTTTTGCTTCAAAGACTCCAAGTTCATGACGGATTTAGTGGTACCATCAATTTGTTGCCCGTTCACATCTATTGTGGCAATCAAATTATCAACTTTATGATGGGCAGCAAACAAGATTGCTTCCCAATTCTGGCCTTCTTGTAGCTCCCCATCCCCATGTAGCGTATAAACAATACGATCATCGCCATTCAACTTCTTAGCAAGAGCGGCACCACAAGCTACACTCAAGCCCTGGCCCAAAGAGCCGGAAGCCACGCGTACCCCAGGCAAGCCTTCGTGGGTGGTCGGGTGCCCCTGCAGCCGCGTATTCAACTTTCTAAAAGTAGCCAACTCGGCTACCGGGAAATAGCCGGACCGAGCCAAAACACTATAAAAAACCGGCGAGATATGCCCATTGGATAGGAAGAAAATATCCTCAGCATTGCCATCCATATTAAAATTTGGATCGTGCTTCATGACCTCAAAGTAGAGTGCCACCAAAAAATCGGTACAGCCAAGAGAGCCGCCCGGGTGCCCGCTTTGCACGCCATGAACCATTCGTACGATATCGCGGCGAACTTGTGTCGCCATATTCTGCAGATCCAAGATTTCCATAATGGCCGCGAAGATAGTCAGGGAAAATGGTGCTTGGTGCCAACTTAAAATTATGTGGGTAAATTGCCCGACTATTACTTGAGCAATTGCGGCATTTCGTGAAGAAAAAAGCTAGAATAGAAACAATATTTACGCAGGCGCTCCTCGAATGGCATCAACAAGCCAAGCTCCGGACGCTTCCCTGGAAAAAAGTAAATGATCCATACAAAATCTGGCTCTCTGAAATCATCCTACAACAGACCCGAGCCGAACAGGGCATTCCCTACTACTTAAAATTTATCCAACAGTACCCAAACATACATGCGTTAGCTGCCGCAAACGATGACGAGGTATTTCGGCTTTGGCAGGGGCTGGGCTACTATACACGCTGCCGCAATCTGCTTGCTACCGCACGCCTCATTGCTACCGAGCTAGGGGGCATATTCCCAAATACCTACGCTGATATCCGCGCCCTACGGGGTATTGGCGATTATACGGCTGCTGCAATTGCCTCCTTTGCCTTCGGCTTACCCCACGCTGTGCTGGACGGCAACGTGTATCGCGTACTCGCCCGCTACTATGCGGATGAACACCCTATTGATACCCTCCAGGGGAAAAAACACTTCCAGAAGCTTGCCGACGAAGTACTCGACAAAAAGAATCCCGCCACATTCAATCAGGCAATCATGGATTTGGGAGCAAGTATTTGCAGCCCAAGGAAACCACAGTGCAGCCTTTGCCCGCTCTCCAATACTTGCAATTCCAAAAATTCGGAACTCTTAAAAATATTACCCCTAAAGAGTAAAAAAATCGTAGTTCAGCACCGCTATTTCAACTTCATTCTACTAGAGTGTCGCGACAAGATTTGGCTGGAACGACGGGAAACAAAAGATATCTGGAACGGACTTTACCAACCCTTTCTAATAGAAACAGACAAAGATTTAAACGATATAGCGCTCCACAAGAACGCCGCCTATCAAGGACTTCAACTCTCCGGCACCGCTACAATTGTGGCACAAACCCGACAACGACTCAGCCATCAACTCGTCCATTCCAAGCTCTACTTCAAGCATTGCAAACAGCCGCCCAGCCTGCCTCCCTGTGGTAGCTGGTTGCACAAGGACACCATCAAATCATTACCCTTTCCAAAGACTATTTTAGAATTATTTGAGAAAAAAGGTATTTTTAATGCGATTGGAACTTCACGAAATATTTAAAAGACTATGCGCGGTGTAAACAAAGTAACGCTTATTGGTAACCTAGGCAAAGACCCAGAAATGCAAACACTTGAAGGCGGAATCAACATTGCCAAATTCACAGTAGCCACCACAGAAAGTTATAAAGACAAGAGCGGCCACATTACCAACCAAACAGAATGGCATACGGTAGTCCTTTGGCGCGGCCTTGCCGACCTGGCACAGAAATATCTACACAAAGGAAGCGCCGTTTATATTGAAGGAAAGCTCCGCACAAGAAATTGGGAAGACAAAGACAATATCCGTAGAAGCTGCACCGAAATCATCGGCGACAACCTCATCCTACTCGACAAACGCAAAGACAGCGAGCCCGAACTAAGCTTGGACACAACAACACCGAAAGCTCAAGAAAATCTGGCAGAGGACGATATTCTTTCATTTTAAGACACATTTATTTCAAATGTTCGCCGCCTTCTTTTAATTTTGTACCATTCACCAATTCCTATCCATTTTGGAAAGTGCCCCTGAAGGCGGGACGGGCCCGCTAACATTTCTCTTACAAGCCGCAAGCAGCGGTAGTTCTTTTTCCCCCACAGCACTGACAATCATATTGATTGTTATATTGATTTTGCTTTTGCTCGCAGCCATCACTTCCGGGGCCGAGACAGCCTACTTTTCGCTCAAAAACAAGGACATAAACTACCTGAAAACAAAAGAGCAATCCGCCGCTAGAGCGGCTGTCCGCCTATTAGAGCAACCTAAATTATTGCTTGCAACTATCCTAGTGGCCAACAACTTTATCAATATTGCCATCATTATCACGACCAATATCTTCGTTTCCGCCCTACTCCCAGACACTATTCCCGCTGCTTATTCCTTCCTAATTCAGGTAGTGGCAGTCACCTTCCTACTCGTACTATTTGGCGAGGTACTGCCAAAGGTCTATGCCACTCAAAACAATATGCGCATGGCCCTTTTTAGCGCCCCATTTATCAGCACGATGAATGGCCTATTCAGCCCAATAAGCCGCCCCCTCGTCTCCTCCACCAGTTTTATTGAAAATAGACTGAGCAAAAAAGGAAACAACAATAACCTCAGTGCCGAAGATTTTGAGACGGCCATTGAACTCACCGTAGGCCATACCGCCACCCGCGAAGAAGTCAATATCTTTAAAGGCATTCTACTCTTCGGCAATATCACCGCCCGCCAAATCATGCGTACCCGCCTGGACGTTGCCGCAGTGGACTATGAGATGAACTTCACCGAAGTGCAAGCATATGCCATAAAGAACGGCTATTCCAGAATGCCCGTCTATAAAGAAAGCCTAGATACCGTTGCCGGCGTCATCCACACCAAGGACTTCCTACCCCATACCGAAGAAAATCATTTTGATTGGCATACCCTCATCCGCCCGGCATTCTTTGTACACGAAGGCAAACTGATTAAAGACCTATTGGTAGAATTCCAACAAAAACGCAACCACTTAGCTGTTGTTGTCGATGAGTTTGGCGGCACCTCCGGCATCGTCACCCTAGAGGATATCATGGAAGAAATCATCGGCGATATCAAAGACGAATTTGACGAAGACGACCCCATGTTCCGCAAGATAGACGACAACAACTACCTCTTCGAAGGCAAAACCCTCATCAACGACATGTGCCGCATGATGGGCCTACCCTCCGATACTTTCGACGAGGCTCGGGAAGAAAGCGACTCCATAGGCGGACTCATTTTGGAGCTATCCGGAAAATTCCCCGCCGTAAACGAAACCGTCAACTATCGACAGTATGAGTTTACTGTACTCGAGCTGGACAAGATGCGCATTACCCGCGTGAAAGTAAGCATCAACAAAGACGAACAAATCGAAGAAGAAAATTAAACCCTAAGCCATTTTTGGGGGGCGTGTCCTCCGCCGCTTCCCAGCAAGCGGCGGAGGTCGGGCTATCCACTTCAAGTCCTCGGTTGGCTCCGTTGCACTCCGCCAGCCTGCGGGCTTTCCGTTGCTATCCCTCACGCGGTGCATCACGGATTGAACAAATCCCGATCATTTCCTGATCCTTCAATTCATTTAACAAGTATATTGAAAAGTAAAGCAAGCAACGTTCTTGATGTCCGGTTGCAGCCAAGCGAGGACGGACACGGACACTGTCTTTTTTCAATGCAGTTATTGATCAAAAACCTAATTTTTCAAGTAGGCACTAAATAGAAAATGGGCTATCCAATTCAATCAGCGGCAAAAATTGTTGATCCCTTTGGGAAATGACAGCATGAGCTTCCTCCCAATCAAAGCCAAAACTATCCCAACGAACCCCCGTGTCCGAATCCTTATCATATTCCGAGGATACCAAATAGTAGGTCATTGCCCCCTCGGTCAATGCTTTGAAGCCATGAGCAAAGCCCTCCGGAATAAAAATAGCCTGATGATTTTCTGCACTCAACTCCCGAGCACAAAACTGCCCAAAAGTTGGGGAACCTCTACGCAGATCCAGCAGCACATCAAGAATAGCCCCTACCGGGCAAAACACAATCTTGCTATGCTCGTACGGTGGCCTCTGGAAGTGCATCCCTCTAATGACTCCCTTTTTGGAAAAAGAAAAATAGGACTCCTGCAACTCAAAGGAAACACCGACCGCTTGAAGACTGGAACGATGAAAGGTCTTAACAAACAAACCCCGGTCATCCGGAAATGCCGGCAGCGTAATCAATTTTGCCGAAGGCAAGGGCAAATCCTGAACTGTCAAAATGTGGAATTGAACCCCGAAGATACAGACCTACCGCACGAATATCTCCATAGTCTAGTAAAAGGATTGACCGGCACACCTCGGCTCACTTCAAGAAAATAAAACAAAGAGTTTGCAAAAAAGAAGCGTAGCATAGCAAATTAGCCGGAATACCACTACTTGAAAATCCTATTTTTGCGCCTCTTTACTTGCTTTCATGCGTCCGATATTTTTTCGGGAGCTCCGCTCCTTCTTTTCATCCATCATTGGCTATGTGGCCATTGGTGTATTCCTGACTGCCTGCTGGCTCTTCCTGTGGGTATTGCCGGACAATAATTTTCTGGACTATGGCTATGCCTCCATGGAGAAGTTTTTTGAAATGGCACCGTGGCTATTGATGCTGCTCATTCCGGCGGTCACCATGCGTTCCTTCTCCGATGAAGTGCGCGCCGGGACAATTGAATGGCTGGCCACCAAACCCCTGCGGGATACCGACATCATACTTGGAAAATATTTTGCGACGCTTGCATTAATTGCCTTTGCACTTTTGCCCACACTCGTTTACCTCTACTCTATCTCCAATCTCGCTGCTGAAAATGTCGGCCTAGATACCGGAGGCATCATTGGTTCCTATATTGGCCTCTTCTTTCTTGCTGCCGGCTTTGCAGCGATTGGCGTCTTTTGCTCCTCACTTACCAGCAATCAAGTAGTTGGTTTCCTCATTGCTCTTTTCGCCTGTTATCTATTCTATACCGGTTTTGAGGCCTTGAGTAAGATTCCTAGCTTCACAGGGAGCGTTGAATACTACCTCAGCATGATCGGCATGCAGTTCCATTACAATTCCATTAGCCGTGGCCTCATTGACTCACGGGATATTATCTATTTCCTGTCGGTAATTGTCTTATTTATTGCCCTCACCCGTATTTCACTAGCCCGTCGGGCCGTCTAGTATTGCTATTAAATAGATTGCTTTACAACCTAAAACGTTTTTCATTCCTTGTCCAGTAAACAGAAAATAATGAATCGTCAGGCCGGATTCCGAGTCCTGATTTTAGTTGGCGTCTTGATCTTACTCAATATGCTTGCCGGTCGCTTTCATAAAGGCATTGACCTGACGAGTGAACAACGGTTTACGCTTTCCACCCCTACCAAAAAGATGTTGAAAGAACTACCTGAGGTAGTGTATGTCGATGTTTTGCTGGACGGCAAAGACTTCCCTGCGGGCTTCCAACGATTGAAAGAGTCTGTTAGAGAACGCCTCCAATCGTTCCGAGATGCTTCAGGTGGTAAGATTATTTTCAAATTTCGCGACCCTTTTGATGGTGTGAGTGAGGACGGAAAAGCTAAAGTGTTCAGCGAACTTGCAGACAAGGGCGTTAATGGGATGAATATCCGGGAGACCGGTTCTGATAAGTATTCCGAGCAAATAGTATTTCCGTTTGCAATTGTGAAATACCGCGACCGGGAGCAATCCGTGAAGCTCCTTGAAAATCACCTTGGCTATACTCCTTTGGAAATCCTGAACTATTCCGAGTCCCAGTTAGAATACAAATTTGCCTCAGCCATCCGTGCCCTACTTCGTCCGGACAAGCCGCACCTCGCCTACCTAGTGGGCAATGGGGAGCCGCTAGACTGGCATACTTATAGTGCGCTTACCAGCATACAGAAAGTCTATCATGTAGATACCGTGGACCTGAGCACCGGCACACACATCCCGATTATTTACGACGCGGCCATAGTCGTGAAACCACAACGTGCATTTGATGACAAAGAGAAATTCAAGCTGGATCAATACATCATGAAAGGAGGAAAACTACTCCTGATGATGGATGCTGCTAATGCCGGATTGGATAGCCTTCAGAAAAACTCCGAAGAATTCCTGGCCACACCGCTGGATCTCAACCTGGATGATCTCTTGTTTAAATGGGGAGCGAGAGTCAATCCGGACTTGATTGAAGACTTACAAAGCAACCGTATCCCCGTGGTAACAGGTATGGTGGGCGACCAGCCACAAGTAGAACTTAAAAACTGGTTTTATATGCCGGTATTCATACCAACATCCAGTAATCCTATTGTCCGGAATATGGATGCCATCATGAGCAACTTCGTCTCTACTATCGACACGATTGCTACGCCGGGAATCAAGAAAACAATATTGCTCGCATCCTCAAAATATAGCCGACCAACGATGGTACCGGCAAGGATTTCATTGAGTATGCTGCGTTATGCGCCAAAACAAGAATTATATAACAAAGGGAATAAGCCGACAGCTGTTCTTTTGGAAGGCAAGTTCCAATCCGTATTTCAAGATCGGTTGGCACCCGACTTCCTCCGCATTCTCAAAGACTCAATGCATGATGCGTATCGGCCTGTGGCGGACAGTGAAGGAGCCGTGATTGTTGTGAGCGACGGCGATATGTTTTTGAATGGTTTCAATCCCCGCACAGGCCCGCAAGAACTGGGCTATTGGGAATATGACAAAGCTCGGTTTGCCAACAAAGCATTTCTAATGAATTGCCTGGAATACCTGACCGACAAAACAGACATCCTTGAGAGCCGAAATAAAGAAAGCCGACTCCGACTGCTTGATGCCGGGCGCGTGAAGAACGAACGGAATCAATGGCAAATAATCAATATCGTGATCCCTATTGCGGCATTACTCATTTTCGCCTCAGCTTTTATCTTCTTCCGTCGCCGCCGTTATGGTGCCCATTAATTCTTTTTACTCCGACCGCACATGATTAAGACACTTATTTACCTTACCCTGTTTGCGCTATTAGGCTTTGGTGTTTGGTTCTTTTTGTTCAGTGACAAAAGCGACAGAACCTACAACGCTGCTGATGCCGGCTTCGGTGTCCGGGATACTGCCTCGATTGGCAAAATCTTCCTCGCCGCCAACAATGACCCCAACACGATCCTCCTAGAACGAAAACCAGAAGGCTGGCTGCTCAATGGGAAATATCCCGTCCTTAAAAGTACGCTTGACCAATTGCTCAATACCATTCGTCTTCAAGAGCCTTTGTTCCCTGTACCGGACAACCAAAGAAACAGTGTAATAAAAGGCCTCGCCGGCGCAGGAATAAAAACAGAAATCTATGATGTTGATGGGCGGAAGATCAGAACATTCTATGTAGGGGGCGAAATGGGCAAATTTGCAGGAACCGCTATGCTTATGGACGGCTCCGAAATACCTTATGTTGTTCAGATTCCCGGATTTGAAGGCTACCTGACTACCCGCTACTCCACCAACCTAAACAATTGGAGAGACCGACTTGTCTTCGACTATACACCCGATCAAATTGCAGAAATCAAAGTGGAATATCCCTTAGAACCACTTAATTCTTTCGACTTGAAACAGCAGAACGGAAATTTTACGGTTACCCTGGATTCGGCTATGGACTTTGGCCAAAAGCCACTGAATGTATCCAGAGCTAAGACTTTTCTCGGCTTGTTTAAAAAGATTTATAACGAAGGCTATGTCAATGGATTTAATCACCTCAATGAATCATTGAAGCAAATGCCTCCAAGAGGCTACATCACCATTACCGATACTAAGGGACAGAAAAACATCGTGAAAGTATATTACTTCCCAATTGACGAGCGAAGCAAAAATTTTGGCAAGGAAGTTCGGGAGTTTAGCGACAACTTTAATCCGGATAGATACTATGCCGTCATGAATGGGGATAAAGACACAACTACTGTCCAAGTCCCTACATTTTCTCGTATTTTTCGGCTAGGCTACGAATTTTTCATGGCCGATGACACCACTGCAAAAGCGCCACAGGTCACCACACATGGGATAATCCTGAAAAAATAAATGTCGTGCAAACTCCGGAACAACTCAAACAATGGACACAGGGAGAATGGCTAAGCACAATCCCCGTTCATCGTATTCAGGAGTTGTGTATTGACACCAGAAAAATAAACAACCCGGGAAAAGCTGCCTTCTTTGCCATCAAATCCGGAAGAAGAGATGGCCATAATTATTTGCCGGCTGCCTATGCTGCGGGTATTCGCCTTTTTGTTATCAGCACCCGCATTGATGCGGCCCAATACCCGGGTGCCGGACTATTATTAGTAAACGATACCGTACAGGCTTTGCAAATAATAGCGGCACAGCACCGCAACTCCTTCGCTATACCCGTAATCGGAATTACGGGAAGTAACGGGAAAACCATTGTGAAAGAATGGCTCTATCAAGCGCTATCCGAAGACTATAACATTACTCGGAACCCCAAAAGCTATAACTCCCAGATAGGGGTGCCGCTATCCGTTTGGCGGCTTAGAAAAGAAACACAATTAGGCATTTTTGAAGCCGGTATCTCCCAACCTGGTGAGATGGAACGTCTAGAAAAGATTATCCGACCCAGTTTGGGCATATTTACCAATATCGGTGCTGCACATAGCGAAGGATTCCTCAACCAACGGCAAAAAATAAATGAGAAGCTCATCTTGTTCCGTCATGTAGCCACACTCATTTATTGTCGGGACTACGCAGACGTGCATGAATGTGTTGCCACATTCGTAAACAATACTAAGAGTGAAACTGAGCCAAAGAAGGCTTGCTTCACCTGGTCATTTAAGGGAGATGCCACCTTGGTCATTCGGGAGCTAGCTGTAGCAGGACATTTTACAGATTTGACGGCAGACTACCAGCAACAAACGCTGCATATACGAATACCCTTTACCGATGCTGCGTCGGTAGAAAATGCCATTCAAGTTTGGTGTTGTCTATTGCATCTGAATATTGAGCAGGAGCAAATAAAAACTCGCTTGCTGCAACTTCAACCCATTGAGATGCGCTTAGAGACAAGGAAAGGAATAGCGAACTCCACCGTGATCAATGATGCTTATAATTCCGACATCACCTCCCTTGCCATCTCGCTGGATTATCTGGTTAGTCAACGCCAACACTCGCGCCGTACCGTAATCTTGTCTGATATCCTCCAAATGGGTCGCCCGGACGCTGAATTGTACGAAGAAGTATTGGCCATGTTGCTCAAACGACACATTAAAAGGTTCATTGGGATTGGCCCGGCATTATACCGACACAAAAATCTTTTCCGGGAGCACAAAGACTTACGAAGCATTTTTTTCAAGAGTACCGAAGAGTTTTTGAAGAAGTTTCACCTCCTGAGTTTTGAAGACGAGGTTATTCTTTTGAAAGGTGCGCGCAGCTTCTACTTTGAGAAAATTGCCGCCTTGCTAGATGAAGAAGTGCACCAAACGGTACTCAGTATAAGTCTCCCTGCACTTCGGCAAAACCTCAATTACTTCCGGAATAAGTTGGCGCCGGGTGTGAAGCTTATGGCCATGGTCAAGGCTTTTTCTTATGGTAGTGGCAGCCATGAGATTGCCGGTGCCTTGCAAGATGCAGGTGTGGATTACCTCACAGTGGCCTATACCGACGAAGGGATTGTGCTTCGCAAAGCGGGTATCACTGTGCCTATCATGGTGATGAGCCCGGAACTATCGGCAATAGACCGAATGATTGCTTGGAAATTGGAGCCGGAAATTTACAATTTCCGATCGCTTGAAGCATTTGCCCAGGTAGCCGCAACGCTCTCCGTTCACCAATATCCAATCCATATCAAGTTGGATACCGGCATGCATCGGCTTGGCTTTGATCTCGATTCGATTCAAACACTTGGTGCAAAACTCAATGCTTGCCCCAACTTATCAGTTGTTTCAATCTTTTCCCACTTATCAGGGTCTGAGTCTTCCGAGTTGGACAGCTTTACAGCCAGACAGGCGGAGCGCTTTGAAGCCATGAGCGCCGAGCTCATCCAAATATTACCCAAGCCTGCCCTTCGCCATCTTTGCAATACTGCAGGTATTACTCGGCATCCGGAATTGCATTATGATATGGTACGACTAGGACTAGGGCTATATGGGATAGATGCCGGAAACCCCGACAACACAGAATTGTGCCCCATTGGCAGCCTAAGTACCCGCATTGCACAACTCAACGAATTGCCGGCAAATGAAGGTATCGGTTATGGCCACCAAGATGCAGCAGCTCATTTGCGAAGGGTTGCGACAATATCTGTGGGCTATGCAGACGGCTACCCACGCGCATTAGGGCATGGGCGAGGGCATGTACTCATCCATGGGCATGCAGCGCCGATTGTTGGTGTGGTTTGTATGGACATGTGTATGGTGGACGTTACCGGTATTCCCGATGTAAAAGAAGGCGACATGGTACAAGTATTTGGATCCGAACTACCACTCACCCAGATTGCTCAATGGGCACACACTATTCCCTATGAAATCATGACCGGCATTTCAGCACGAGTAAAACGGGTATTTGTAGAAGAATAGAGAAAATACCGGCCAATTAAAACTTGGCAATAATCTTTGCAGGCCATGGACTTTTTCATTCATCCCGCACTTGTTGTGTTGCCTACAAAAAATAAAGGACTAGGTGTCTTCACCCGCAAAGCTTTGCCGGAGGGATTGCGTGTGGAAATATCGCCCGTGCTAGTAATGGACAGGGCTGCCCGCCAACATCTTGATGAGACGCTCCTCCACGACTACATCTTCGAGTGGACACCCGAAGAAGAAAAGCAATGCTGTATGGCGCTTGGCTACCTCTCCATCTACAACCACGCTCCGGAATCCAACTGCGAATACTTCATGGAATATGAGGAGCGGCGTATGTACATACAAACAATTCGCCCGCTTAACGCGGGCGAAGAACTTACGATAAACTATAATGGTGACTGGAACAATGCTGCTCCTGTATGGTTTGCGCTTAGCGACTAATAAGAATTATACCATTGGCTGTGTTTATAGGCCCACGAGAAGGGCAACAAAATGATGGACACTGTAAAATTGCCTTTGCCGGTTAGTTTGGTATCATTTTCTGCACCTGGAATGCCGAAGACATTGTTCCGATCAGTTAGGCTCAAATAATCCAACTTTCCAAAAGCATAAAGGAGCCGAATCTTTGCGGCTATAGGACCACGAATTCCAAACTCAGACTTAACAAACGGCTGAACGCCAAAACTCATTTGTGCATCATCGATGCTTGATGTCAAGTTGATTGAAGGCAAAATCCCAAAGCCACCAATCCAACTCAAGCGATATTGCTTATCCATCATAGCCTCGGCACCGAATTTAAAATCAGCACTCAAAGCCATACCTGCATTCATGGTAATTCCGTCAAAGGTTGTTCCCTGAGAATAATCAAAAATGGCACCTGTATCCGACAACCGAACATTATTAGCCACGCCAAAATCCCAACCATAGATGTTGTAGCCGCCCATAATGCCAAGCGCCAACTGACTCTTCTCTCCCAATCGTTTAAGATTGATACTAGTACCAACTTGATAACTAAACCCACCAACTGACTTCACATTTTTAGTCACCGTGGTATCATAGCCTTTCCCATTGACATCCACCGCCCGAAAAGTCTTGGCATAATCCGCCCAGGTTAAAGAATAGCCATAGCCTATTTCAAAATTTTGAAGAAAGCCAGGGAGATTGACTTGAGCCTGCCCTACGGAAACACTACCAAAAACAAGGGCTATGCAGCATAACAATCTAGTACCAATAAATCGCATTGAATTAAGTTTTGGCCGACAAGATAGAAGGTAATTTGGAAATCCTTTAGGAATTCAACATCTTTTTTCAAAAAGCAAAACTGTATAAATAGCTCAATACACTTCAGGATGCTCCCTACCCGGTTGGCGCAAAAATGAGCAAGGCCTTGACGCTGCAATACAGTACCTTTATATCTTAGACGACATGGCCACCAAAAATCAAGCTGCGACAACTCCGAAACAGCAAAAATCAAGCAAGAGCAACCCTAAAAATATTGACAATAAAGCGGCTTTAAAGGACGAGTTGGAGCAACACACAGCTTCCAAATTGGGTTCCGGAAAGGATATTTTCATCAAAGGTGCGCGGATGCACAACCTTAAAAATATTGATGTCAGTATCCCACGAAATAAATTGGTTGTTGTTACCGGCGTATCCGGTTCGGGGAAAAGTTCACTCACTATGGACACCCTTTTTGCTGAAGGGCAACGTCGCTATGCTGAGAGCCTGAGTGCCTATGCTCGACAATTCCTTGCCCGTATGGACAAGCCTGATGTGGATTATATTCGAGGCATTTGTCCTGCTATTGCCATTGAACAAAAGGTGAGCAGCCGTAGCCCGAGAAGTACAGTTGGTTCAATGACGGAAATTTTTGATTACCTCCGGTTACTTTTTGCAAGAATTGGACGCACCATTTCACCTATATCCGGGAAAGAAGTAAAAAAAGATAGTGTTACCGATGTCGTTGAATACATTAAGAACACAGCAAAAGGAACAAAAATCCAGATCGTTGTAAAGTTGGAAACCCGCTTTGGGCGCAGCATTGACGAAGAGTTACACATCCTGATGCAGAAAGGATTTTCTAGGGTGCTTAATGAAAGCCAGGAAGTATTGCGTATTGAAGACCTATTGCAAGACGGAGCGAGTATCCCGAAGGCGAAATACTTCTTGTTGATCGACCGGATTGTGGCGAAAGAATTCGACGAAGATGATATGCATCGCCTTGCGGACTCGGTACAAACGGCTTTTTATGAAAGTGAGGGTGATTGCTGGCTTTTTCTACAAGGCGCGGAAATGGAACGACCGGAGTTGCATCATTTCAACAACCGCTTTGAGCGAGACGGAATCAAATTTGAAGAACCAAGCCCCAACCTATTTTCATACAATAATCCCTATGGTGCCTGCCCTACTTGCGAAGGATTTGGGCAAGTACTTGGTTTGGATCCGGATTTGGTGATCCCGAACAAGACACTTAGCGTGTACGAAGGTGCCGTGGTCTGCTGGAAAGGGGAAAAGATGGGGGAATGGCTACGCAATTTTATCCAAAGTGCCAGTCGATTTGACTTTCCGATTCACCAACCAATCATGGATTTGAGTAAGGAAGATTTTCAACTGCTTTGGAACGGTAATGATAAGGTGGAAGGCATAGCGGACTTCTTTGAGATGGTCAATCAAAATCTCTACAAGATTCAATACCGAATCCTCCAAGCCCGTTACCGAGGTCGTACTCAGTGCAACGAGTGTGGTGGCAGCAGGCTCCGAAAGGAAGCAAGCTATGTAAAAATCAATAGCGCAACCATTGCCGACTTGATGACCATGCCTGTTACCGACTTGGCACAATGGATGCAACACCTCAAGCTGAATAAGTACGAGCAAGAAATTGGGAAAAGAATTCTTCTGGAAATCAATCAGCGGTTAAAAACACTGTTGGATGTAGGGCTAGGCTACCTTAGCCTCAACCGAACGGCCAATACCCTTTCCGGCGGGGAAAGCCAACGCATCCAACTGACAAAATTTTTAGGCAGCAACCTCACTGATTCACTTTATATCCTAGACGAACCGAGCATTGGCCTGCATCCCAGAGACACTGCCCGCCTAATCAGTGTGCTAAAAAACCTACGAGACCTTGGCAATACTGTGGTTGTAGTGGAGCATGATGAACTCATGATGCGGGAGTGTGATCATATCATAGACATGGGTCCCTTAGCAAGCCACCTTGGCGGGGAAGTTGTAGCTGCAGGAACAGCTGCCGAACTCATGGAACAGGAGCAAAGCCTCACCGGCAAATATTTGAATGGTTCCCTGCAAATAGCCCCACCAAAAATCCAGCGAAAGCCAAGCAATACGATTCGTCTAAATAGCTGCCGCCAAAACAACCTAAGGGATCTCTCGGTTTCCTTTCCGTTAAATCTCCTGTGTGTCGTGACCGGCGTGAGTGGAAGTGGGAAAACAACACTAGTAAAGCAAACACTGTACCCGGCGCTGATGCAGCATTTTAATACCGGTACTGATCGCCCTGGGATTTTTAAAAGCTTAAGTGGTGATTTAGATTCAATCAAAGGAGTGGAACTTATCGACCAAAATCCGATTGGCAAATCCTCCCGCTCCAACCCGGTAACCTACATTAAGGCCTATGACGAAATCCGCAAACTTTTCGAAAAACAACCTCTGTCTAAAATACGTGGATTTGAAGCCCGACATTTTTCATTCAATACTGATGGCGGGCGCTGTGACACTTGCAAGGGCGAAGGAGAAGTGATTGTGGAAATGCAGTTTTTGGCCGATGTACATCTACTCTGCGAAACCTGCAAAGGACGTCGTTTTAAAGACGAAGTACTCGAGGTGAAACTCCACAACAAAAGCATCTTTGATGTACTGGAAATGAGTGTTGATGAAGCTCTGGAATTTTTCAACACCGACAAAAAAATAGCGCAAGCAATTCAGCCATTAAGTGATGTCGGACTAGGCTATGTGAAACTGGGGCAAAGCTCAGACACCCTCTCCGGCGGCGAAGCCCAACGTGTGAAATTGGCATCCTTTCTGGGCAAAGGGAAAACTACAGAAAAGCTACTTTTTATTTTTGATGAACCCACCACCGGCCTGCATTTCCACGACATCAAGAAACTATTAAACTCCTTTAATGCACTAATAGATCGGGGGCATTCAATACTGGTCATCGAACACAATACGGACGTTATCCGATCGGCTGATTGGGTGATAGACCTAGGACCCGAAGGCGGAGCCGAGGGTGGCCAGATCCTTTATGAAGGCATCCCTGAAGGCTTGAAACACGTGAAAGAAAGCTATACCAGACAATTTTTGTAAACAGCCGGATTAGTTTGGTTGCTCTTCCATTGGCTGTTGTATTGTGTTATGGGACACATTCTTTGCCCCCTGCCCTAGTTGTTTTAGGGCGAGCCAATAAGCCCGAATAATCGGCAACATTGAGAAAAATAAGCCCACGCCAGCGATGGCAAACAAATACAATACCACCCGAACCGGCCTCATTATTTCGTCAAATGAATTCATACCCAAAACCGTCTCCCGCCATGCCTTGAGGACACCGGCACTGATCAACGCCAACCAAAATATCACCAGAAAAACTTGCACCAATACGAAGTATTTAGCAATGTTCTTTCTAAGCGCTGAGCCTAAGCGGTCAATTTTTAAGGCATAGCCAAAAGAAGCTAAAAGGATCATGGTATTGATGCCAATAGTTGCCCCCATAGCGTGAGCGACTGTAATATGCGTGCCGTGAGTATATCTGTTTATTGCCGGGATTGACATAAATAAGGCCAACACGAGATTGGCCAAAACCCAATATTCGGACGCTGCTAGAAAGCGGTATGGAAGCTGATAATGATACTTTCGGTCAGATGCCAATTTTGCTCGAAACCCCCTGATAATATTGACCAATAATATCCATTCCGTCATGGTAATGGCGTAGGCAATATGTCGAATCCAATGGTTGGTAGGTAAGTTGTAGATATGATGCCCCCAGTTGAACATCAAATTGGTCAGGCCAAGAAAATAGAAGAAAAAAGCACTTCGGCTTTTTGCTAGCTTTTCATCTCCAGAAATGCGCACCATCAGGAAAAGTGCCGTACCATAGATCATTTGATTCCAAGCACCGACCATCGCACCATTACTCTTCCATTGCACCGTCAGCTCTCTTAGGAACGACATCCGAAACCAGGGGATATGATAAAGATTTTGCTCCAAGAATGTTGCTAAGAATGCGACAACACCGGTCGTCCACATCCAGACATATAATGGGCTATCGCTCCTACTGCGCCAAGCTCGGAAATAAACTACCAACAGGCATACCCAAGCAACTAACAAGGGTATGCCGAGCCAAGGTGGAAATGCCCAATATTCACGACCACCAAATTTTTTAAACGCGTAAGCAGTAAAAATCACGCCAATAGTACTGAGCCAGAGCAACACAAAGCTCCGCTCAACCCTTGGTGACGGCTGTGCGAAGGGATACACTTTTGGGAGATAGATCAAAATACCACTTACAGCACCGGTGATGATCCAAAACAATGCTGCAGACACATGCATCGGGCGAAGCATGTAGAACGGAATGCTACGATTACTAGCTTCTGGAAATAAAAAAGCAAAGGCCGAGATCGTTCCTACGAGTAGGGTCAGTGTGAGTAGGGCTAAAGAAAAGCCGACTAAAAGTCGATGAAGGGGTCTCATGGTTTAATAATGTAACTACCGGTCCAATGAACAGCGTCGGCGGATACTCTTGCGCTTCCTGACTGATCCACCCAATGCAAGAAAGCACAAATCCTTTCAATTTCACTTTCCGACAATTGAAAATTGGGCATCCGCTCTGTGCCCGATTTTAGGAACGAACTCATGTACTGATCACCCTTACGCGCAACATTTGTTAAGTCCGGCCCCATATAGCCACCTAAGCCGTAAAGCTGATGGCAACTCTGACAATTTTTATCTTGCCACAACTGAATCCCCGCCAACGCCGCAGGGCTTGGTGCAGCTTCCGTTCTTGGCCCTTCGCTTGTATAGACAAAGCCGGTGAAGGCAGCACAAGCCAAACAAAGGAAAAGAAGAAAAGCGCGCATTATGGACACGAAAATCAAAATAACCGTCGCTTTGCTAGCCTATTTATGACTCCCGTCAATGCAAAAAATGATTATTACCGCATTGGCTAATCTATCGTTTGGAAGAATTGGAAAAACAGTTCCTTCATTTTCCAACTTACCTTGCGGCCTCATATCCGGTCATTACCCTGTGTCGTTTAAAGCATCTATCATCATATCAGTTTACAACAACCTAGAGTTTCTGAAACTTGTTTTAGCTGGATTTGAACGGCAAACAGAAAAAGATTTTGAGCTCATTATCTCTGATGATGGCTCTGGAAAAGCCTTCCAGGATGGGTTAATGGAATTGATGGCGCACAGCTCCTTAACGATACGGCACAACTGGCATCCTGATGATGGCTTTCGGAAAAATAAAATCCTGAATAGTAGTGTTGTCAAAGCTCAATCAGACTACCTCATTTTTGTGGATGGCGACTGTATTCCTCATGCTGAGTTTGTCAGCGAGCATCTTCAGGAATCAATACCCGGATACTGCCTGGTAGGGCGGCGTGTAGATTTATCTTCCGGGATTACGCAAGCTCTTTTAAAAAAGAAGATCCAACTGAGCACATTGGAGACGTTTAGTGGCAAAATGCTGCTGCTTAAAGACTACCTTTTTCATAATCTACAGAATTGGAAGAACGGTATTTATTTCAAAAGCACGATTATTCGTAAATTCTTGAATCGTGCTGATCGGGGCCTGCTCGGGGCCAACTTTTCACTCTTTAAGAAAGACTTGCTCCTGATTAACGGATTTGACGAACGCTATACTGCGCCCACATTTGGGGAAGATACCGATGTGGAATTCCGTCTGCGATTAGCGGGGATTAAAATGAAACCCATATTGAGCATTGCCGTACTGTATCACTGTCACCACAAGCTGCTGCCCCGCCCAAGAGAAAGCGAACTACAATTTGAAATTGCTCAAAAAGAAAATAAAGCGGCTACTGATTACGGTATTAAAGCAAAGTAATTCCGTTGGGGAATCACCTGTTCCATTTGCTACATTAGGTACATTATACCTAAACAGACCAACTCCCCATTTCCTGCCGATTGCAGCCCAAAAACTCAGAAAATGCACTGCGACCAAATGCAATATTCAGCCTATTCCAAATGCAATACTAAGATGATGCGCAACTACCTTTAGTTGTTATTCATTTGTACCTTTGCACCAAATTTTATAGCATCATGGAAGCGACTATCGCCAAAGAATTGGAAGCTCGGAAACTTACCGACTTCCTGCCCATTAATGGTACAGACTATGTAGAGTTTTATGTAGGGAATGCAAAACAAAGCGCTCATTATTATAAGACCGCTTTTGGCTTTCAGACAGTAGCCTATTCCGGCCCTGAGACCGGTGTTCGGGATCGTGCCAGCTATGTACTACAACAAGGCAAGATCCGCCTGGTGCTCACCACACCCATGAAGAGTGATTCGCCAATCAGCGAACATATTCGCAAGCACGGCGATGGGGTGAAAATCTTGGCACTTTGGGTAGATGATGCCACCTACTCTTACGAACAAACAACCAAGCGGGGGGCAAAATCCTATATGGAACCGACAACACTCGAAGATGAAAATGGCAAAGTTGTCTTGAGTGGTATTTATACCTACGGAGAAACAGTTCACATGTTTGTAGAGCGTAAAGACTATAAGGGACCTTTCATGCCCGGCTACAAAGCGATGACTTCAAACTACAACCCTACAGAAACCGGCCTTTTGTATGTCGACCATTGTGTGGGTAATGTAGGCTGGAACCGGATGAACGAAACGGTAAAATGGTATGAAGACGTGATGGGCTTTGCCAATATTCTGAGCTTTGATGACAAGCAAATCAATACAGAATACTCCGCATTGATGAGCAAAGTGATGAGTAACGGTAATGGTTATGTAAAATTCCCAATTAACGAACCTGCTGAAGGAAAGAAGAAGAGCCAAATTGAAGAATACCTGGACTTCTACGAAGGCGAAGGGGTACAACACATTGCTGTGGCAACCCATGACATCATTAAGACGGTGAAAGAGCTAAAATCAAGGGGTGTAGAATTTTTGGACACACCGGACACTTATTATGAAACCTTGCTTGAGCGTGTCGGTAATATCGACGAAGAAGTAGCCCAGTTGCAGGAGTTGAAGATTTTAGTAGATACCGATGAAGAAGGCTATCTATTGCAAATCTTTACAAAGCCAGTTGAAGACCGCCCGACACTATTTTTTGAAATCATCCAACGAAAAGGAGCTAAAAGTTTTGGTGCCGGGAATTTCAAAGCGCTTTTTGAAAGCATAGAGCGAGAACAAGCACTTAGAGGAAACTTATAAAAATGCGAACTATTAGGTTCGGAATAATCCCTGCATGAATTATCTTGCAGGGATTTCTTTTTATAAAATCTTCCTAACTTTTCCCAACGACCACCCGTCTTGTAGGGTACAAACCATCAATCAGTCAACCATAACAGTCATTTATGAGAAAGATTTTACTCGGCGCAATTATGCTTTTGGGGTCTTTTGCAGCAGGAGCACAATGCTATGGCTCTTTTACTGCTACTGCCAATCCTACTGGTAATAACTTGCTCAACGTTGATTTCACCAACACTTCGGCCTATTCGCTCCCCTTTACCGGTCAAAAAAATGTCGTTTATGGGTATTACGGCGATGGCGGAACCTTCAACAATACGAGCGGCACGACCATTCCCTCCCATATCTATGCTGCACCAGGTGTGTACACCGTCAGTATCGTGATTATCAGCAAGGACTCTGTCACCAACACTATTGTCTGCAAAGACAGTGTTTCTATTCAGGATACTGTGGCCTATACGCCTTGTGGTAGTCAAATATTCATGACCGGATTTGGAGCAACAAAAACCTTCAGCTCTTTTATCCCAGCTGGTAGCAGTGGTGTAAGCTATGCTTGGACCTTCGGCGATGGTGGCACATCGACCTCCGCTAATCCCTCTCATACTTACGCTACCGCCGGGCCCTATTTGGTGACCCTTACGACAACTAAAGGTGGCTGTAGCTATACCAACACTAAATACATTTATGTAAGTATTCCACCACCAGCACTCAACTGCGGTACTCTTTTCGCCAATTATACTAGTTCTGTCAGTGGTAATGTGGCCAGCTTCACCAATACTTCTTCCACAATAGCCAGCTCACAGTACTACGCTGTCGCTAATTGGGATTATGGCGATGGCGCAAGCGCTACCGGTGTCAATACACCACCACATACCTACACCGCACCAGGCGTATATCTCGTAAAGCTAAAAATGCAATGGCGCGACTCCTTCAACACTACCAGTTGCCGTGATTCTATCACCAAGATGGTCACCATTACTACCATCCCTACGCCAGCTAACCTAATTGCCGGAAACGTGATTTATGATACTACTTACGGCACAAATTTCTTTAGCATTTACCTAATCAAATACGATTCTGCATCCAATGCATTGGCCATAATAGACTCACAACTCACCGCGAGCACTAGTGTACCTTATTATGCTTTTGCCAACTATCCAAGCGGCAACTATCAGGTGCGCGCAGAGGTTTGGATCGGCTCTACCAATGGTGCCGGAATTATTCCTACTTATTTAGATTCCAATTCCTATTGGGCAGGTGCACGAAACATCATACATAACGGAGGAGGCAGTGTAGGCAACAATATCTATATGCATTCAGGGAAAGTAGTCGGTACTGATGTCGGCTTTATTGGTGGCCAAATCATTCTGGATGCGAATACCAAAGTGAAAAATCAACTTGTATATCTCCGCGACAGAGACATGAAAATCATCGGCATGACTTATACCGACACTGCAGGAAAATATCTCTTTGCAAACCTACCAATGGGATATTATAGCATTTACCCCGAACTGTTGAACTATACTACTGTTCCGGTAACACCGATATTACTTAATGCCAATCATCCTTCCTTCTCGGACATCAACTTTACAAAAGACGTTGCCCTACGAGTGATTTCACCAAACAAATTAGGTATTACTCCGGGAGTACAGCAAAATTGTGCTGTTGTCATTGCCCCCAACCCTGCGCAGCATAGCATTTCCATAGTATGGAATAGCAAAAACACCGTAAATGGTGGCTTTGTAATTACTACAATTTCTGGTCGCGAAGTGCTTCGGACACAATCTATCCAAGGCAATGCCGGTGAAATAAAGATTGATGTATCGTCATTAGCTCGCGGACTTTATTTTGTGCATGGCACAGGCAGCGTTGCTGGTATCACCACCAAGCTTTTACTACAATAATCCTGGTTTATATTTTTGGCCGGCAACACAGCAATTATTTTGTGTTGCCGGCTTTTTCTTTTATAAAATTCTTGCAGCAAGAGCATCCTATATTTGCGCACCCTGCACTTAAATCTTAGTCCATTTTTTGCCCTCCTGCTCAATGCTTCGCTCCATTTTCCTGGCAATTATTTTTGCTGTTTCCTCAATTTCCGCACAGGCGCAAGACGATGCCAGCACCCTGAAAAACTTCCAATTTTCATTCAACCGCGTGTCTCAGGCTTACGCTCGATACAATGATACCCTCAAGAAACTGTTTGAAGCACAGAAAATACCCTACCCATGTAATGATATTTTCCTTCGCTTCTTCAAGGCACATAATGAAGGGGAACTGTGGGCAAGAGCAAGCAAAAAAGACGAGTACAAGCTTATCAAACACTATCGGATGTGCGCACTTTCCGGAATACTTGGCCCAAAGCGTTGGGAAGGTGATCGGCAGGTTCCGGAAGGCTATTACTTCATTGAAGACTTCAACCCAAAATCAGACTTTTATCTTTCACTCTTGCTCAACTATCCGAACTATTCGGACCTGGTGAAAGGGGACAAAGACAAGCCCGGTGGCAATATTTATATCCATGGTGGCTGCGTGACCGTCGGCTGTATCCCGATGACCGACCCGGTAATCATGGAGCTCTATACGCTTTGCCTAAGCGCTCGCCTTGCCGGAGAAACGAATATACCGGTGCACATCTACCCCATTCGCTTCGACCGTACCGGCCTTGACTTTTTAGGGCGAGAATATGGCAGCGACACTACCAAACAGAAATTCTGGGTGAACATGAAACGAGAGTATGATTATTTCGAAACTAATCATCGGCTGAAGCCCGTGCTATACAGCCCCGACGGTAGATACCTTTTCTAAGTTTCGCCATTTATTTTTTCAAGCAAATACTCCATCCCAAGTAGCTCACAGCATGTGGCTACAGCCGTAATGCTTACCCCCATTACTCCATGCAGATTCACATTCTGCCCTGTGAAATAGAGGTTGGGCAACTTGGTGCGTAAACCAATTTGTGCTTGAGCTGGCGCATGAACATTTTTTTCCGGGCCGTAAAGCGACCCATTTGGCGTACCTGTATAGTCCCGAAAGCTAAGTGGCGACGCCATACTTCTTGCCAAAATAGCCCCACGCAATTCTGGGAATTTCCGATAGGTCTTTGCCAAAATACTATCCAAAAATTCTTCTTTTTTTTCCTGATAACCCAGCTCCCGACAATGATGCACGCCAAGAATATTCTCTGATTCTGCCCATGCTGCAAAATGAGTGAAGCTGGAATAAACCAAGATGCTAAGACTCTCTGCAAAACCTGGATGTTGCGGGTCTTCATTGAAAAAAAGAGCTTGCGTGTCCGGCCATTGAATACTGCCCAAATGTTGCTTTGCAAAGACAGCCCCTGAGGGATGCCAATAATGATTGCTACCCGTATAAACGATCGTTTTTGGGCGAAGTACCAAATTAATCATTATCGCAGACGGGGTATGAGGCATAGCTTGTACCCGCTCCCGAAATGCCGGACGAAATGCCCTACTCTCAATAATTGAAAGCAAAGCCGAAGTGGGGATAGCGGAAATAAATTCCTTTCCGAACCATTTCCGCCCATCATCAGTCACAGCATAGCGCAACATCCCATCCTGCTCCACAAGACGCTCCACCCTTGCATTCCGTTGGATATAGCCTCCCAAATGCTGCAACTCTTTCCAAAGCAACTTGGCCACTTGCGATGATCCAGGCAACACCTTATCTGCACTATGCAAATAACCATCCAGACTCAAGGCATGATTATAAAACGGCGTTTGCCCCGCAACACCTGCATACAAAAAATTGTTTCCGGCCAGTACTTGTATCAGCCGTTCGTCTTTAGTCAAGCCCCGCAAAGTTTGTACCAACTCCAAGCCTAGTACTGTGTCCTTTTCCGCAGCCGAACCCACACGTAAGTGATATAGCGGGAAGCGCGCCACTACATCAGTAATGAGTTCCAAATATCGAGTCAGCGCCCCTTCTTCCTTTGGAAAAAATGGAAGCAATTGTTCGACAAAAAATGGGCGCGTAGCTATTGGGTACTCCACTTTCTCATCCGCAAAAGATATCAGATCCACACGCTGAGGATTTAAAGACTTCAAGGGTAGTCTATCTAAAATGCCGGCATAAGACAATATTTTATTTAAGCCCGTCCCTTCGCTGAGGCCACCAACGTAATGCACACAAGCATCAAACACCTTCTTGTGAAATGCAAACGTCTGCAAACAGCCTCCAATCTGCCGATTCTTCTCCAAGATGCACACCTTCTTACCCTCCTTGGCCAAGAGGACACCACAAAGTAGCCCGCCGAGGCCGGCACCGATAATCACAACATCATAGTCCTGCTCCTGCATGGTGCTAAAGTTGGCGAACATAGTACAAACAGCACAAAAATCTAAACCTAGATCCCTACCGAAATATTGCCTTAAAAACCTGAAGCATAATTCCAACGATGGGAAATGAGTAGAAAAAACCCTATTGCAAAAAAGAACGACCGACACTTTCGTATCGGTCGTCTAAAACCCAGAGGTCGCGAGCGGACTCGAACCGCTGTAGCAGCTTTTGCAGAGCTGTGCCTAACCGCTCGGCTACGCGACCCTTGCTTTGTAAGTGCGCAAATGTAGGACATAAAGCCAAAATCTGAACCGGCGCAACAAGTATTTTACTTTACCATTTGAAATTTATCTCCGTCTTGATTTCTTAAGGACATGAAGGGATACTGCATCCTTGAATAAAACGATAACAACACCTAACTATTGCAGCAAATAGGACGATGCATTGCCTTGTTACAAATCGCCTACTGTAAAAACCGGGTTAATTACAAAATCAAGCACAAGACCTTTACAATAAATATCTTTGAAGCTTTTTGAACCGACTAGGGAATACCTTTCCCAAATAGCTCGAACACCTTACTGATAATGACGCTCCACCAGCAAATAAAAGCCGCATCTCTGGCTGCTTTACAAGCCTTGTATCCTGAACAAGCATTTGAACTTGACCAAATAGCAGTCAATCAAACCAAACCTGAATTCACTGGTCACTATACTGTAGTGCTCTTCCCTTTTGTAAAAACGCTGCGTTGTAAGCCAAATGAACTCGGGGAAAAATTGGGCGACTATCTTTTGGCACACACTAGCCTATTTTCAGCACACCAAACGGTTTCCGGCTTTCTCAATCTGAGTATTAAAGACCAGGTTTTTACCGACCTACTGCTGCACAACTTCAACAACCCCAACTTTGGTAAGGCTGCTCCAAAGAGCAAAAAGGTGATGCTGGAATACTCCTCGCCCAATACCAATAAACCGCTCCACTTTGGCCACCTCCGGAATATCTTTCTTGGTTACGCAACAGCTAATATCCTAAAAAACGATGGGCAGGAAGTGATCAAAGCCAACCTCGTAAACGATCGGGGTATCCATATTTGCAAAAGCATGATCGCCTGGCAGGATTACGGCAATGGTGCCACTCCATCAAGTACCGGCATCAAGGGAGATCATCTGGTGGGCGACTACTATGTCCGTTTCAATAATGAATACAAAAAACAGATTGCTGCGCTCGTGAGCCAAGGCATGGATGCCACACAAGCCGAGAAAGAAGCGCCAATCATGCAAGCTACCCAAGCTATGCTCCGAGATTGGGAAAAAGGGGATGAAAACGTGCGGCAACTATGGAAAATGATGAATGATTGGGTCTATGAAGGATTCAACAACACTTATGCCCGGCTTGGTGTAGATTTCGACAAATACTACTTTGAAAGCAATACCTACTTACTGGGCAAACAATTGGTAGAATCGGGGCTGGCTAATGGCATTCTTTATCAGAAAGAAGACCACTCCGTCTGGGTGGACCTAAGCGACGAAGGACTTGACCAAAAGTTGCTGCTCCGCGGCGACGGTACTAGTGTGTACATGACGCAAGACCTAGGCACCGCCAAGCTGAAATATGACGACTATGGGATAGACCAAAGTATCTATGTGATTGCTGATGAGCAAAACTACCACATGCAGGTACTACAAATCATCCTCAAAAAACTTGGAGAACCTTGCTGGAAAGGCATCTACCACCTTAGTTATGGCATGGTTGAGCTACCAAGCGGTAGAATGAAAAGCCGTGAAGGCACTGTGGTGGATGCCGATGATATGATGGATGAAATGATTGTACTCGCCAAGGAGCAAACCGAAGCTGCCGGGAAGACCGAAGGTTTCAGCGATGCTGAATTGCAGGATTTGTATGAGATGATCGGAATGGGCGCGTTGAAATTCTATCTACTCCGCGTGGAGCCTAAAAAGAAAATGATCTTTGACCCTAAAGAAAGTATTGACCTGCATGGCTTCACTGCTACCTTTATCCAGTATGCCCATGCTCGGATTTGCTCCATCCTTAGGAGAGAAAATCTGCCCATAATGCCGGACAGCAGCCATTTTCAAGGATTTGTAGCATCGGAAAAACTAACAGATGCCGAAGGAAAACTCCTGCTTTCATTAGAACAATTCCCTGAAGTATTGAAGGCCGCGGCCAATGAATATAGCCCGGCTATCGTATGTAACTATGCCTTCGGACTAGCACAGTTGTTCAATTCATTTTATGACAACCATCCGATAGCCAAGGCAGCTACAGACGAAAAGAAAAACCTTCGGCTGATGCTTATCGTAATGACCGCACAAGTGCTCCGACAAGGCATGAATTTATTGGGAATTCGCCTTCCGGAGAAAATGTAAAAAGAACCGCAACTTTCTGTTCCGAATGACTGAATTACCGCTATTTTACTACCCTGAGCTACTACGGGCAAACGATACGCTTTCCCTACCGGAAGATGAAGCCCGACATGTGGTACAGGTGCTCCGAATGAAGCCGGGAGAGCTCCTTCAATTGGTAGATGGTATAGGACATAGCGCCCAATGCGCCATCTCGGACACAGGTAAAAAAACGTGTACGGTTCGTGTAAGTACTATGGATTTTCAGGAACAGCCACAACCTAGGCTACAGCTTTGTATTGCCTTTACAAAAAATACGGCCCGAAATGAATGGCTTCTTGAAAAAGCAACAGAACTCGGAGTGAGTAGCATCCAACCGATCATCTGTAATCGAAGCAACCGCGAGCGAAACAAGGAAGAACGTTGGCAAAAAATACTAGTTTCTGCAATGCTGCAATCCCAGCAAACCTGGCTCCCAGAACTTTGTCCAACTCAATCGCTGGAAGCTGTGCTCAACACTTCATTTTCTCAAAAACTGCTAGCACATTGCCTTTCCAGCGATACCAGCCGCCAGCCAATATCAATAGCATTGAAAAAAGGGCTTGACACACAACTTTTCATTGGGCCGGAAGGTGACTTCAGCGAACACGAACTACAACTAGCCAAAACCGCAGGTGCTACAACCATCTCCCTAGGCAGTAACCGCCTTCGTACCGAAACCGCAGCCTTAGCTGCAATCAGCCAATTTTACCTGTTCAATCATGCACATTAAACACACGCTATTTGCGCTCATTTCACTTCTTCTAGCGATTGGCAGCATGGCTCAGCCTATGAAGCTAGGCTTGCTGGTGTATAGCGGAGGAGGAGACTGGTATGCCAACCCGACCTCACTCAAAAACTTGGCAGCATTCGCCAATGAGCAACTGCATACAAGGCTGGCTGTGGGTGAAGGACAAATCAACGCAAGTAGCCCCGATATTTTCAACTATCCCTTTATCCACATGACCGGCCACGGACGCTGGGCGCCCACCGATGAAGAAGCACAAAATCTGCGGCTTTACCTGGAAAGCGGAGGATTCCTTCATATTGATGACAACTACGGCTTGGACCAATATGTTCGTCCGGCGTTAAAGAAAATATTTCCGGAATTGAGCCTCGTAGAGCTCCCCTTTAGTCACCCCATCTACCATCAACGATTCAACTTCCCCAATGGACTACCTAAAATCCATGAACACGATGGCGGACCTCCACACGGCTATGGACTCATCTGGAAAGGCCGCCTAGTATGCTTCTACAGCTTCGATACCGATTTGGGCGATGGTTGGGAAGACCCGGATGTACACCATGATAGCCCCGAAAAAAGAACGGAAGCACTCAAGATGGGCACCAATCTTATTCAGTACGTTTTTGATGGAGGGGCAAACTAAACCGCAAAAAAACAATCCGATACTGCCCGATCCCAAAAAAATTCAATCCGGAAATTAAACCCTCTAAAAGCTCGGTAGTCTAAAGTAAGCACAACAAAACTCAAGACTATGCTTACTTCAAAAACCATCGGATTACTTGCCGGCTTAGGCATTTTTATCGGCGTATTTAGCTTTAGTGCGTGCCGAAAAGATCGCCTTCACGACGATGAAGACACAGGATACGCATCAGATCATGCCACTTTGGAAAAAGTATTTTCTGATGCACAAAGTATCGCCGATGAAGCCGGCACCACAGGCGATCTGAGCACGTTCAAAATGATTCCAAACGGAAATATCCTTAGCCAATGCGCTACCGTGACACGAGATACAAACGCATCACCCCTCCTCCTCACCATTGACTTTGGAAGCCAAAACTGCTTATGTAAAGATGGTAACTACCGGCGAGGAAAAATCCTAGTGAGCTATACCGGCGGATATCGGGAAATGGGACATACCCACACCATTAGTTTCAGCAACTACTACCAAAATGATAATCAGGTGAGCGGCACGAAAACGGTAACCTATGCGGACAATGATATCAACGGGAATCCGGAATATAACATTGTCGTGAATGGCCAAATCATACTAGCCAACAACAACGGTACCATCTCTTGGGTGAGTACCCGCACCCGAAAATGGCTCGGAGGCTTCACTACCCCACAATGGAATGACGATGTGTACGAAATCTCGGGAAGCGGAAGTGTGACTCGTGCAAATGGCAAAACATTCCAAATGAATATTACAACCCCATTGCATATCGCCCTGGATTGTCGCTGGATCGAAAGCGGTATCGTACAAATCACACCAGAGGGCGGCACGACCCGCACACTGGACTACGGCAACGGCGCGTGTGACAATCAAGCAAGCATCAATGTGAATGGTAAAAGTTATTCAGTGACGTTACGTTAACCGAACAGCACTAAATAACTGGCAAAATAGGGCCGGCTCGATAGCCAGAAACCAGAGCCCGAACTCTAGCCAACAGAGCAGCAATATTCCGCTCCTTATCTTCGCAGCAAATTCGCATTTCTGCTGTTTTTATGCCTGCACCTGATCGTTATGCCTTACGCGGAGTATCCGCCCAAAAAGAAGAAGTCCACCAAGCTGTAGCCCAACTGGACAAAGGATTGTACCCTAAAGCTTTTTGCAAGGTTTACCCCGACTACTGGGGCAACGACCCGGCCTATTGCAACCTGATGCATGCTGATGGCGCCGGGACAAAAAGTAGCCTAGCCTACCTCTATTGGCGGGAGACCGGAGACCTGAGTGTATGGGAAGGAATAGCCATTGACAGCATCGTGATGAATATCGACGACTTGCTGTGCGTGGGAGCTACCGGGCCTTTTACCTATTCTTCAACAATTGGCCGGAACAAAGGCTTGATTCCGGGTGAAGTAATAGCGCGCATTATCAATGGCTCCCAGCACTACTTCGACCGCCTACGGGAATATGGTATCGATGTGCATTTTATGGGTGGAGAAACGGCTGATGTGGGTGATGTCGTCCGTACTATTATCGTTGATGGCACTATGGCCTGCCGAATGCGACGAGATAAATTGGTCACCACAGAAAAGGTAAAAGCCGGAGATGTAATCGTGAGCCTAGCCTCCTATGGCCAAGCGAACTACGAAGACAGCTATAATAGCGGAATGGGAAGCAATGGCCTCACCTCTGCCCGTCATGAACTCCTGCACAAAAGCTACGCAAGCCAATATCCCGAAAGCCTGGACCCCAACCTACCACCCGAAGTAGTGTATAATGGAGATTACCGCCTTGGCGACCCGACTGAAACTGGTCTGGACATAGGCAAAATGATCCTCTCGCCCACCCGTACCTATGCACCTGTGGTGCTTAAAATGCTGGAACAATATTTTGACAAAATTCATGGCATTATCCATTGCAGTGGTGGTGGTCAGACGAAATGCCTGCACTACCTACCCCAGCCCTTGCGTGTCGTGAAAAATAATCTGCCAGCGGTGCCGCCACTTTTCAAATTAATCCAAAAATCTGCCGGTACGGATTGGCGAGAAATGTATCAAGTATTCAATATGGGCGCACGACTTGAAGTCTTTACCGATGCCGAAACAGCTCAGGGCATTGTCGCGCTATCTAAAAGCTTCGGCATAGAAGCCACGATAAGCGGCCATTTTGAACAAGCAGAAAAAAATGAACTGATCATCGAGGGACCCTACGGCAGCTTCCAGTACAGCTAACCATTATCACGGATTCCACATTTGACTATTTGCTCCTACTGCTTGGAGTGTAGTTGCTTCCAGCAAAGGTTTATCACAATACCAAGGGTTACTCCTGCTTGTCAAAAAACCTGAATCAGCCTACGATGCACTTGCCTAAGGCTTGCTTTGTGCGATTGATCTTCAAAAATAACAATATAGCTCCCCGATGCTAAGTCCAATGGAAAGGCTTGTTGTTTATTCCCGGAAACCCAAGATCTAAATAGCCTCTTCCCTAAAAGGTCAAACACAACAACATCTCCGGATTTCCCAAAAGTCTGAACCTGCAATTGGCCATATTGATAGCTTGCTGCCCAAGCGTCATTAACAGCTTCTGTGGGTTTGGGGATACTATTCGACCGCTGAAAAAAATAAAATGCTTGACTTGCAACCAAGGTATTGTTTCTAAAGAAATTGACCTTCCATTTTCCCTCAAGGCCGGCAATTGGCGGGTTGATGTAGCTGGCGTAATAATACAGCCACCAATCCCGTATGGTAGCATACGAATAGCGATACCAAAGATTGCCGAGTGGATCCAACCAATCTACCCGAAGCGAATCCCCAGATCGGATACCCCGCTGCACATTCCAATAGGAAATTGCGGGATCCTTTGCGTAAAAAGTATCCTTACTTTTCAAGCCTTCCTTTAAGGTATCCAAAGTGCAAACAAAATTGGACATCCCGTCGTTACCCCAAATAGCATAGCTTGTATCATAGGCCAGCGGCGACTTCCAATAAGTCCCGCTATTCCCGCAGGGACCAGAAAAGGGATCAATGTAAAAAGTGGAATCATACCAAAGCTCAAAATGTAAATGGGGTGACTCACTATTACCACTACTGCCTACAAGCGCAATCGCTTGGCCGGCAACGACCGAATCTCCCTTTTTTACAAGGATGGAATTTTTACGTAAATGCCCATAATAGGTTTGTAATTTTCCTTGGTGCGTGATCCCAATATAATTGCCCAATTGCTTGGAAATAACCGAAGTTTTCTCCCGATCAAATAATCCATCCCTAACGAAAATAACGCGACCATTGGCTGCAGCATTCACAACCACACCGGAATCCATGGAGGCAAAATTGCGAAGCGCAAAATCAGTACCCTGATGACCATCGTAAGCTTTCGTTCCGCAATGATTATCTCTGAACGAGCTGTCTAAAGCCCAGTCCACATAGTTGACGATAATAAATTCCCGACCATAGCTTCCCGAGATAGGTACCTGCAATTTTATTTGTGCTGAACTTAATCTAGGGTTGAAAAACAGACCAAAGAAAACTCCTACGAAACAAAATAAAACTGCCTTCATGCACTGAATTTAATTAATTCCTGATTGTGGAAATAAAAAAAGCCCGATTGATCCTCTTCCTCCCAAATCAGCCACGTAATTTAAGACCATTACAATCCAAGCTTTGCATTATCATTAAAAAAACCGACAATCGAAATAAATTTGACCAAAACAATTTCTAGCCAAAATAATCGTTTCTAGCAATTTTGCATGAATATTGTACCATAAACTAACACTATGAAATTACTCCTGACTTATATTCTTTTTCTTGGGCTGTGCTTGCCTACTTCAGCACAAGGGAAAAACAAGATTCCAAAAGAAAAGCCAAATGAATTTGGCTTTGACCATATATTTACGCTTACTCCTATTTCGGGCATTCTTGCCTTCAACAATTTCAACGCAGGTGTTGGCCTAGACTATGAGTATATTATCAGCAAAAAACTAGGTTTGGGCATTCATATCCCAATTGTGTATGGCTTTGACCCCAATCAAGATTATAGTAATTATTACGACACGTACCAAACCCACACTTGCTATTTTATTGCTCCTGGGCTACAGTTTCATACAGCTCAAAAAGGGAGTAAAGTAGATTTTGTAACAGGCCCTTCCGTAATATTGGGCAACATGTCTTTTGTATATCATCAAGGAAAAAATATTTCCGGAGGCCCGCGACCTCTTCCTAGCGACTACAACTATCCACTTTATGGAATAGCCGTGGACAATTCACTCAACTTTATTCGAAACAATTTTCAGTTCGGTTTCAATATTAAAACAGGTGCCATGCAGGAAAGATATGAGGGTACCCGATTTTTCATTCAATTCGGCTTACGGATCGGAGGACTATTTTAATTTACTTTTATATACAAATCAAGTATGCGCATACAATTTTTCCTATTAATTTTTTCAGGTGTTTTTTGCTTCACCATCCGGAGCCAAGCTCAGGATAAGATATATTTCAATAACGGAAGTGTACTAGAGGCAAAAGTATTGAAATTGAGCCCTAGAGAAGTAACATACAAGCGTTGGGACAATTTAAATGGTGCAGATTACCAGGTACCTCGTCGCGACTTAGACAAAATTGTTTACGAAAATGGAATATCCGAAACTATATCGGGTAGTAAATCTAACGGTAATTTTAGCGCCAATAGGCATGGCTGGAAAACACAAAGCTTAGAAAAAGCCGGCTATGGAAAAAATATCCTTTCACTGGCTCCTATCCAGATGACCATCGAAGGCGTTTCTGGTGTAGGCCTACATTACGAGCGGCTATTGGATGCACACGGGAGATTTGCGTTCTACTTACCTGTAGCTTTTTCGTTTTTTAAAGATGATTATCCAACTCCTGGGATTGGTGCTGGCACGACAAAAAACAGAACTTCCGTATCCCTCTTTCCTGGTTTCAAGTTCTATCCCATGGGGAGTGGTCGGAGGGTTTCATATAGTTTAGGAGCTTCTTTTGCAATATCCTTTGGCGAGAAATATCGAGTGACCAACGTCTATGACCCTGTTACGCTCAACTACCGTGAATACGTATCCGAAAACAAATACCAGATTACTGGCGTTTTAATAAACAACGGAATTAACTTCATGGCATCAAAACATTTATATCTCGGTGTAGAGTTTGGGCTTGGCTTGATTTACGCTAACAATAAGGAGGAGGACATTATTGTTGACGGCGCTCCCTTAGCCCAATTCAATTTCAAGATAGGTTATAGGTTCTAAAAAATCAGAAGCCTCGTTAACGCAAAAAAGGTCGACTCCTTCAGAAGTCGACCTTTTTTTTATTGAATAATGAAAGCTAAGGTGCTCCTATTCTAGCAATGTTCGTTGAAGGCTTGAATGAGGCCTGCCGCTATTTGTGGCGCAGCATACCCTTCAATCATATGGCGCTCTACCATGTGCACTACCTGGCCATCCTTCAGCAAAGCAATAGACGGAGATGAGGGAGGATAAGGTAATAGATATTGACGGGCAGCCTGGACAGCATCAATATCAAAGCCGGCAAAACTTGTTGCTAAGTGTTCGGGCTTCTTGGTAGCATTCTGTACTGCCAAAATCACTCCTGGACGTGCAGTACCTGCGGAACATCCGCAAACGGAATTGATGAACAGTAACGTTGTTCCACCCTTTTCCATCACCGCCTTTACTGATTCTGGGGTTTGTAAATCTTCGAAACCTTGATTGATCATTTCGCCTTTCATCGGCATCACTATCTCTGCTGGATACATTTGAACTTTGTTTTAGGCTGCAAAGATACTAGCCTACTAAAAACGTGCTTCATAGCTCCATTAGTAAAAACAATGAGTTTGGACAGTAAATAGTTCGCGTGCTCCCAAAAAGAGTAAGCACTTGACTACAACAAAGCCGCAACTGTTTCCGGGCTGATGCCCTGAATGCAGGAACAGGTGCTCGCATCGGCTCGACAAGCAGTGCAGGAATCGGGCAACACAAGGGCAACAGCCAATGGGCCAAGCGGCGCCCAGCGCCCTGGGTGCATCGGACGAATCGGTGGATAGATCCCAATAGCCTTTCTACCCAATGCAGCGGCCAAATGGAGCGGCCCCGTACTCGCCGCCACCAAGGCATCAGCAGCGTGAATAAATGCGATGAATTGACTGAGGTCCATCAAGCCGGTAATATCGGTAACCAAATGCTTTACACGAAGCAAGAAATCGCGCATCAATTCACCCTCAGCTTTAGTACCGGAAATGAACACCTGATACTGCTCCTGTGGCAACAACTTTATCAGTGCCTCAAAATGCTCCAAACCCCACTCCCGAGCGCTTCCCTGACTTTTTGGATGAAGAATAATATGCCTTTTTCCCGGACTAAGTAATGCCCGAAATTGCCTCGCCAACTCCGGTATTGCTGTAAAAGCAAATAAAGCCCCTAACTGTTCCTTTGAGAACCCTTGCTGAATACCAAAAGGAGCCAACAACTTAGTGTTGAGTTGAGCTTCGTGCAAGTCAGAATGTTTACGACTCAAGACAATTCGTTTGTTACAATAAAGCCAATTATAAGCTCTACTCCGCGTACCTATTCGCCAGGGAATACGCAACTGCAAGGCCTTTCGTGCAATATCCGCGCGCGGAAATACATGAATGATCGCATCCCAAATTTGGCACTCTTTATTGGCACCATTTTCGGCCTGGAGGAAGTCGTTTAAGTCAACAAAAACATCCACAGCAGCACAGCATTCTATCACAGCTTTAGTGTAGCTCCTTCCTAAAAACCCAATAACAACATTCGGGAACCGTTGCTTTAGAATAGCAGCTAAGGGTAATGTCAAGACTACATCACCAATGGCGTCACAACGGCTGATGAGAATACGTTTCGGAGCATTCATAGGCTAAACCAGGATCTTGCAGTAGGCTTTTTGCTGCTTTGCAATACTACTCCATATCTGCATTAAAGCTCAAAACCCGTTACTCACTATACTTGTATCGCATACAGCCAACTGATTCGAATAGTATCAATCACCCTAATTATGGCATCTTAGCGAGGCTAAAATCAGAACGAAAGCCAAACTCCTTACACCAATACCCTACCCGCTTTAAAATCGCATTTAGACTTCGTTCCGCTTAGCCGTTTACTTCTTTGAATAACTTTCGCTTTGAAGGAACAAAGCCATTACAACACAGTTACATTAGGACATGCTTTCTCTCCTACATTTGCCTCATGCAAAAATTCACACTTAGTATTCTGTTTTCTTTTCTGGCACTAACCTGTATGGCACAAGTTAGGGATAGCATGGTACTGCATACTCCTACCGGCGATATCTTCGGTACGCTCACCTTACCATCAAATAATAAGAAAGTATGGGATGCTGTGGTTTTGGTTATTCCCGGCTCCGGCCCCACAGACCGCGATGGGAATAATGGTGTTTTTGTAAACAATACACTTCGAATATTTAGTGACTCCCTGGCAGAACATGATATTGCCAGCTTGCGTTTTGATAAGCGTGGTCTTGCCGCCAGTGAGAAAGCTGTAAAAGGAGAAAGCGAACTTCGTTTTGATACCTATGGAGCTGATGCAGCTGATTGGATTAAACTTTTAAAGAAGGACAAACGCTTCAAAAAGGTATTCGTAGCCGGCCATAGCGAAGGATCTCTAGTAGCAATGCTTGCACTTCAAAAAGAAAATGCTGCAGGATTTATCTCAATTGCAGGCACCGCAGAGCCTGCCGATGTGATGATAGCACGGCAACTAAGCTGGAACCCAAACAACCCTAAGGTGATGGTAGATTCCATGCTGCTTATCATGGATTCACTGAAGAAGTATGGCCATTATGACCATGTGCCAACAGGCATTTATCAGATGCTTTTCCGCAACTCCATACAGGGCTATGTCGCATCGTGGTTCAAATACGACCCGCGCGAAGAAATCAAAAAATTGAAGCTACCCATCCTACTGATTCAGGGAAAGAAGGACTTGCAAATGGACACTATTCAGGCAGTAAATCTAAAAGCTGCTCAGCCAAAGGCCGAACTAGTGTTCCTCCCAATGATGAACCATATATTCCGGGACGTAGCGGGCAATACGCCACAAGAAAATATGATCACCTATTCCGACCCCGAAGCGCCAATTGCCGGTCAATTCGTGGAAGCGGTAGTCAAGTTTGTGCAGGAGCACTCGGGAAAAAAATAGCGGTAGCTTACTTTATCGGCACAACCGTATAACCCGCCTTACGCAGTAGATTAATCACCCCGCCAGGGCCGTATAAATGAGCTGCGCCCACTGCAAAGAACACTGCATTTTTTTGCGCCTTCTCCTCTATTTTGGGTATCCACTTTTTATTTCGCTCATCCAAAAAAGCATCCATATCTAGCCCCTCGTCTTTAGATTTTTTCACCTGGGCATACAATTGGGGTAAGTCCTGATTTTTATAACTGGCCACCATCTGTGTGTATTGAGCCTTGCTTTTGCTAAAAGAGTCCGCCAAGGAAAGCAAACTTTGTGCAGCACTATCATCCGGTACATTGTTCAACAAATTCATTTGCTCTTCCAATGTCTCCAAGCCCACTATTTCTTTCTTTTCACCGGAGGCTATCGTCATGATATTGCCTTCATAGCTTTCGGGGATAGCACAGGGTACCATCTTAGCCGTGAGCATCATCTCCAGCATCATGGGCTTCATGTCCGGCATCTGACTAATATCTACACCAAGCGAATCTTGCATAAACTGCTTCAATTGCTCATATTGAGCTACAGAAAAATAATCTTTTAGTGCTTTGGACGAAGTATCCTCCATGCCTAAAGCCGCTTGTTTAAACATTTCCGGATCGTCCATATCCATTTCAAAACAGACTTTTTCACTGGCGCTCAAGGCCTTTTTCATAGCGTCGGTCCAGAGGTAATCTTGCTTACAAATGATATGCATCGTACCAAACAGAAAGGAAGGTTTAGCCAAACCCTTACCGGAAATTTGCCACAACAAAGAACGGTCATCAGTTGCCGTTTTCTCCGCTCGGCAGGCCGTCAGCAATAAAATGGAAAGCCCGGCAAGAACCGAACACGCAAAAAGTTTTCTCATAAAAATCTATTCAAATAAAAGAGTAAATGCAGCCAGCCCAATCCCAAAAATCATAGCCACTATTTTCTGCCGAGTTAAAGAATGATGCTTGGTACCACTCTCAAAAAAGATAGTTGTAGCGATATGAATAAATGCACCGGCAACTATAGGTACAAGGATGGCAACCGTATTAGCCATTGCACCAAAATTATGACCTAGAAAAGAGGCTAGCAACGCAGAGCAGGGCGTAACCAATGAAAATAGTAAAACAAATACCAAAGCTCTCGACTTTCCAAAAGCTTGATTTAATAAGATCCCTAAGAGCATTGCTTCCGGAAGTTTGTGTGCTCCTACGGCAAGGTAAAGTGATGGATTAGTAGCCGCATTCCGGTAATTGAAGCCAAGCGGCATTCCTTCCATAAAGGCATGAACGGACAAGCCTACCAAAATAGGCACGATGGTGGCTCTTGCATCCCCATGAAAATGAGCATGACCATGTTCTACGCCATGTGTCGCTCGCTGAATGATGAGCTGAAGAAAAAAACCAAAAAGCAAATAAACACCTGCCTTCTCAGGGAGTTCTACAAAAGTCTCCGGTAACAAATGCAGACAAGTGATACCCAATAGAAATGAGCCTGAAAACGCCAAGAGCAAGTGCATCTTTTGGTCATTGAGTGGCGGCGTGAGAATGGGAAGTAGCCCACCCAAAAGCGTCACAACAAACAGTAAAATATCGGGTACAAGATGCATAGGCAAGCCTGCAATTTACCAACGGAATAGCCAATTTCTACACAAGCTCAAAATTTGAGGCCGCATTTCCTTCAAACTATTTATCTGCTACTAATTCAGGGTTCAATCCAAGTGACAAGTTTCCGATTTTTTAAACCATTTTTTTGCTGTCTCATTCCGGTGCGGGCAGCCCGGCCAGCAGCAAGGTCGCTTCTTTCCTTGAAGTATGTTTTCACTTAGTCGCTTGACGTGTTCCTTTCTGGTAGCTTCCTGCTTGACTATTGTCGTCCAGCATATCCACTCATTCCGCGCAAGTGGAGTTAGCTTATTCCATCTGGCCAAAAGCTCTGGATCGGACAGCAAAGCTTCTTTGATATCATCCGTTACTGTGTGAACTACGCCTTCTTCAATTGTTGTGTTTGCCATTTCGGAGGATTTAGTCAAGTTTAGAAATTGAAAATTTTCTTGTTGCCGGTCTAAAATACCAAGAGACTGCGGTAACGGTGAGCAAAAACAATGAAATCCCCCATTCATTCGCTTTATCACCCACGGCAATATGAGAAATCGCTGCACCGGACAGTGTAAAAAAGAAGCCTGCATAAGCCCACTCTTTTATCAACGGAAACCTTGGTACCAGAATGGCAACGACTCCCAAAAGCTTCCAAACACCCAAAATAGTCAAAAAGTAAATCGGGTATCCTAAATGGGGCATCGTAGTTACGTCATACAAAGCCGCTTTAATTCTGAATAGTTGGATTATGCCACTGTTCAGCATGGCAGCCGCAAGCAAGGCAGTAGCTACCCAATAGAAGATTTTTTCTCTCTTTATCATTTTTTTATTTTTTTAGTTCGTTAAACATTTCCTGAAGGCGATCATGGGCCATATTAATACCATAGTCGAAGGGTAGTTTCAATTGCGCCGCCCTGTGGGCTACTGATTTGTAAATGATATGAATAGAAAGTTTACTCGTGGTATCACTCATCTTTTCAAACACTAAAAATTCAAGTTGTACCCCGATTTCTGCGTTTTCCATTTCAAAGGTTCTAACGATTTTCTGATCCGGCATGATTTCATGGATCGTTCCATTTGCTCTAAACACGATATTCCCTTTGTGCGCAGTCTCAAATTGAAAACTTCCATGATTCCTATTTTCTAGTTTGATCACTTTTGTTCCCATCCATTGTTCCAGTAATTCCGGTTCAGTATATGCCTTAAATAGGAGCTCGACCGGTAAGTCGAAATCACGCGTAATTAAAAGGTCTTGCCTGTCTTCTGCTGCATTAATGTTTGTTCTGTTTTTCATTACTATTTATTTTTTGATTGATAATTTTTCATCACAGTTTCCAACTTGTTGAACCTGTCGTCCCACATCTGCCTAAAAGGCTCAATAAAATCCGCAACCTCTTTCATTTTTTCTGCATTAATCTGATAGTAAATTTCTCTACCTCGTTGCGTTTGCCGGAGCAGCTCACATTCGGTAAGGATTTGTAGATGTCTTGAAACCGTCGGCCTGGCCGTGTCGAAGTTGGCGGCAATGGCACCTGCTGACAGTGTCTGTGCGGTGAGTAAGAGCAAAATCGCACGCCTAGTTGGGTCGGAAATAGCTTGAAATGCGTCGCGTCTTAAGTTCGTTGTGTAGTTATTTGACTACAAAAATAAACGTAGCTATTTGGCTACGCAAATTTTTTTTCAAAAAAATATTTTATTGTCTTGAAACTAGCTGAATACTGGGCTATTAAGCCGATAACCCTTCAAGGCTTCCCCCTTTTTACGATACCCAAGTTAGCAGAGTTCAAATTTTCTATGCACTTTTAAGGGTATTTTTTAAAAACGAAATGGACTTTCTGAATCCTAGCAAACAAAGCGGTATTGCGCCCGGCATTGGGAAGCTGCTTATTGCAGCCCCCCTACTCAATGATCCCAATTTTTCAAGGAGTGTCGTCTTGATATGCGAACATGGCGAAGAGGGAACGATGGGTTTTGTCCTTGACCGTCCAACCACGGCCACCCTTGGTGATGTGATACCTGGAGTGGTCACGCCGGAGTTGACCGTTTTTCAAGGCGGCCCTGTTCAACTAGATACGCTACATATCCTACACCGCCCTACGCTTGACCTTGGCGGGGCGGAAGTCGTGCCGGGTGTATATTGGGGTGGAAGTTGGGAGCAGCTTCAAGATGCGCTTACCCAACACACGTACAATCCGAAAGATATTCGCTGCCTAATCGGATATTCCGGCTGGAGCAAGGACCAGCTAGCTGAAGAAATGAAAGAAGGCTCTTGGGTGGTCGCCCATGCCACAGAAAAACTAATTTTTGATACTCCGGCAGAAGAACTATGGAAAGAAGCGATTGCGACCTTGGGAGCAGAATTCAATTATCTGGTGAATATCCCAATTGATCCGCAGCTGAATTGACTTGGCCACGGCACATTGGCCGCTGACCTGCAACTCGGCATCCAGACGGGGTATTTCTTCCCCCAAAAAACCATTTCACGATACTGTTGCCGGTTATACGCTTTGCTAGAATAACTACCTTCGTTCCATGTTGAACAAAGTGGCTATCTACTTCATTTTATTGTTTGGATTTCTCGCATTTTTCCAATCTTCCTGTAGCCCCATCAAAGCAGATGATCGCCCGTTACCTGCTGATAGTGCCTACTTTTCCATTAAATCATTTATTAAAGACCAAATTGAAATCAACCAAGGACAGCCCATAAGCCTCATCCGAGTGAGTAAGCTAAATGGCACTAAGGATAGCAATATGACCAACATGCTCAGTATGAATTGGGCACCCATCTTTGATGCCTTCAACGAAAGTGATATTGCTACACGAAAATACCTTGGCCAATACGCATTCAGTCAGTTTGACGATAATATCACCGGTACACACAGCTTTGTCTATACTGCCAAGAATCCTAAGCTCTATACCCGACAATTGCAGATCAGTATTGACCCCTTTACCAACAAGATTACGAGTATCTATATCGAAACAGCTCGGAAAAATTTTTGGACATCAAGCAATAAAAAGCTCCTCTTCATTCCCCACAACATCATCCAAATTCAGGAGCATGAGGGTTACTTCATTGGCAAGGACAAAAGCCTGATTGTTGAAATTAGATTTCCGGAAACTGAAAGCAACATTGAATCGGGGATTTAAGAAAAATGACTAAAGAACAGTATAGGGAAATATCCTCGTCTATTCCGCACCAACCCGGCTGCTATAAATACTTCAGTTCTTCGGGTGAATTGCTTTATGTGGGTAAAGCAAAAGATTTATTTAAGCGGGTTTCCTCCTATTTCAACAAGAATCTTGACAGCTACAAAACAAAGAAACTAGTTGCCCAGATTGCCCAAATTGAATTCACGATTACCGACTCCGAACATGATGCCTTTCTGCTGGAAAACTCCCTGATCAAACACTATCAACCTCGGTACAACATCAACCTCAAAGACGACAAGACCTACCCCTATGTCGTGATCAAAAAAGAGCATTTTCCGCGGGTCTTTTTTACAAGAAACATTGTCCGCGATGGCTCCGAATATATCGGCCCGTTTACGAGCATCTTCCGAGTACGGGAACTACTCGAACTCATTCGGCAGAGCATACCTCTTCGTAATTGCAAGCTCAATCTTTCTCCTAGCCAGATTGCGAAACGCAAATACAAAGTCTGTCTGGAATATCATCTGGGTAATTGCAAAGGCCCATGTGAAGGACTACAGACTGAGGAAGATTACAATGAAGGCCTCCAGCATATCCGCCATATCTTGAAAGGCAATACCGGCGAAGTGATCCGCTCAATGAAGGCTCAAATGCAACAGCTTGCTACCCACCTCCATTTTGAAAAAGCCGAGCAACTCCGCCAAAAAATTGAATCGCTGCAAAATTTCCAAAGCAAAAGCACGGTAGTGAATCCGCGCCTGGGCACCCTGGATGTGGCTACAATAATTTTGGAGCAAGAACATGCCTTTGTGAACTACATGATGGTAGCCAATGGTACCGTCATCTACGCACAGACTTTAGACATTGAGCGTAAGCTTGAGGAAACCGAGGAAGATGTTCTATCCCTAGCCGTAGCCAATCTTCGGGAACGTTTCGGAAGTCAAGCAACTGAAATAATATCGAGTATTGCGATTGCATTGGCTGAGCCTAATGTCCGGCTGACCATCCCCCGTGCCGGAGATAAGAAAAAACTGGTAGAGCTAAGTTTGAAGAATGCTGAAATATTCCGTGCAGACATGTTGAAACGAAGCCGCCTATTGATCGGCGAAGCAACGAAGCAGATGGTACACCAAGAGGTGCTAACCCAACTACAGGAAGCCTTGTCGCTATCGGAATTGCCGGAGCATATCGAATGTTTTGACAACTCCAATTTTCAGGGATCCTACCCCGTATCCGCAATGGTTGTGTTCAAAGGTGGGAAACCAGCAAACAAAGAATATCGCCATTACCACGTAAAGACAGTAGAAGGGATTGACGACTTTGCTTCTATGGCTGAAGTGGTGTATCGTCGTTATAGTCGCCTGCTTCGCGAAGGAAAACCCCTACCACAGCTGGTAATAATTGATGGCGGGAAAGGGCAACTTGGTGCAGCGTTATCAAGCATTGACCGGCTGAATATCCGAGGCAAGATGACCCTTGTCGGACTAGCAAAGAAAGAAGAGACCATCTTCTTCCCTGGGGATGCTGAGGGGCTACAACTCCCCTATGACTCAGCACCCCATCTGCTCATTCGCCGCATTCGGGACGAAGTGCACCGTTTTGGTATCACGTTTCACAGACAACTGCGGAGTAAGGGTACGATAAAAAATGAGCTGGAAGCGATTCCCGGTATCGGGCCACAGACTGCCACAGAATTACTGCAAAGATTCCGAAGCGTAGCCCAGATAAAACAACTTACGGAACGAGAGCTGACCGCGCAAATCGGCGCCAGTAAAGCCCGCATTGTCCACGCATACTTCCACCCGCCTGAGGGCAACTGATGCTACTTCCCCAAAAAGTCACAACAGCATATCCGCCCTTACAGTCACCTATTTGATGTAATAAAAATGGAGGTACAGTATCTAAGATTAATTTTGCAGCAACTGAGAATTCTCCGATCGTTCTATGTCCGCCTTGCTTGCCATTATTAAGATGAAATGCCCTTGTTGTCGCAAGGGCAATATGTTTAGTCAGCCATCTGTATTCCCTTTGACTGGGATGCTCAACATGCCGAAACGCTGCCCTATTTGTACTCAAAAAATGGAACTGGAACCCGGCTTTTATTTTGGTACCGGCTACGTGAGTTATGCCCTATCCATTGCTGTGATGACCGCTGTGGCGGTAGCATTCGCCGTATTATGGGGCTTTAGCATTCACGACAATAGTGCCTTCTGGTATTTGGGAATAGCAATTGGAATCACCTTGCTGCTCCAACCCTGGCTCATGCGTTGGTCGCGCGTTTTGTACCTCTATATGTTTGTACGATATGGCAAATTGAAGGAACATCGTTAGTGCCTAAAACGCCGCATCCCGATAATCTCTTCGCCGCAGCAATTTCAAATCTTGAAGCACAGAAGCCTTCACGTTGAGTGAAAAATTATAGCTTTTACGTGGGCCAAATGGAAAGGTGCCCAAGCTCATCTCCCAGCAGTGTAAATCCCGCAAAATATTAATGCTGGTCATGGACAAATCGCGCGTAGTAAAATTGTAACCGGAAGAGAAGGTTACTTTCCAGTTGGGTGTCAGATTAAAATCGCCACTAAAAAGGGCACTATGCTCCAGCACTAAGGTATCCCCTCCCAATGCTGTTGTCCGATACCGTTTATTAAGCGATAAATTATACCCTATATTCAGTGTCCAGGGAATGTTGAAGTCCACATAATCCCCATACCCCGAGCGCATCATGCGGGATACTTCCTCACGTTCCGTCCTGCTGGTTTCGGTGTTTTTGTTTCGCTGAGGAGCCCGAAAGCTGGAATTAAGCCCTAGGTTGGCGTTTTGAAAGTTCAGGAAACCACCATTATTCCAAGCCAACTGGTTGATAGGCCTTCCCTGGTCGTGATCAAAAATGTAGGGGGTAAAATTTGCTCCGCCGTTAATGGAGATTTTATCCAAAATATTGGTCCGAAAAGACATCGTCACATTCGACCATCCGAAAGAATCAGCGGCTAAATTGTAGCCACTATTCAAGCTCAACCCATCAATCAAGGTTATATTCTTTGTGGTGGCTGTAGAGTCTTTGCCCTTGCGGGTTTTGAGTTGTAAATTGTTGTTGAGACCAAAGTTTATGGTGCTGGCATATTTCCCAAACTGCCCCAAGCCCGGCGTCCCAACCACAGAGCTTGTATAAGGCGAATAGTAGCCAAAATTGCCGCCAGGGGTAAGGTAAGTTTTGTACGCATTATTGAATGGCTTTGCTGCCAAATCAGGTGTGTAGGTAAAACTTGCATTCGGGGTGAGCACGTGTCGAATACCTGCAAGGGTACCGGAGTTCCAACGCTTGATACCATAAATTCTAGTAGAGAAATTGGCACTTGCATTCATATCTCTGGCGGTGAAAAACCCGCGATGCTGTACACTATCCAGTTTTTGGTCAACATTATTATAATACTGATAGAGTTGCTCTGTGAGCCAATATTCATTGTAATTAATGTTGAAGGACACATTGATGTATCTCGCCATGGTATAGGACGCGCTTATTGGCACAGTATGCCGAATACCATACTTAAAATCATTAAGACTCAGCCTTGAGAGTTGAAAGGCCGTATCATAAAAGCTAGTTCGCGAAATACCACTAAAGCTGTAACTCAGGGAGATTTTCTCGTACCACCTTGCCTTTCCTATCCGATTGTTATTAGCAAATGGTGTGATTTGGGCCACAGAGAAGCTCAAATTTGGCAGTTGAAGGTCTGCCACATGGGTAGCAGTATTCTGGTTGAAATCCGCACTGGCAGCGAAGCTAAACGGCTTATTCTTCCAGTTTTTTTGGTAGCTGATACTGCTGGCAAACTGATTCTGAGTGATCTGGTTGGGATTGTAACTATTGTCGGAATAATAATTCCCCTTCTGAATGTTCACATTCGTGCTAAAAGTCTGTCCGGGGTGCGCCTTAGCATCAGTAGCATGACGCCATTGAAGGGCAAATTGCTTATCAATGGAGGAGCCGGGTTCATACACTTCTCCCAGCTTGTTGTAGGCATAATTGAAGGAGAATCCGCCGGTATAATGATATCGCTTTGCATAGGTACTCACGGCGCTTGCACTATAACTCCCTTTAGAATAAAATGTACCCAACAACAACAAATCGGCATAGTCTGAAAGGTGGAAATAATACCCACCATTGGTGATGCCCAAACCTCTTCTTTCCTCAATTGTGTAAGACGGAATTCGAAAACCGGAGCGCTGAGTTTCCGAAACAGGAAAGACGCCAAAGGGCAGATAAATAGGTGTGGGTACGCCCTCTACGGTTAGATTAGCGGAGCCTGTAACAATAATTTGTCCGGGAATGATTTTAATTCTATTGGCCCGAATACCAAAATGCGGCGTATCCAAAGCACAAGTGGTATAGACACTATGCCAGCCATAAATACTATTGTCCGCATTTCGCTTTATCTGCTCTGAATGCACAAACCCTTCTCCGTATTGCGAACGAGCATTGCGCACAATCGCCCTTTTGCTTTTGAAATTGTACTTCAAATAGTCGTAGGTAAACGTCTCACTACCCTGTTGAAAGGTAGGTCGAACGGTGTCCTTAGTTACTGAATCTGTTGGCGGCAGCGGCTCCGCTGAAATTGTATTTGCAGCTTGGTCATAGCTTACCTCTCCGGCTTTAAGAATCAAATCTTGATACTTCACTTCCGCATCTCCAAAAAGGTAAAAAATATTGGATTGCATATCCAAAACAGCACTATCGGTAGCCGTAGCGGTTACAACATCGCTCAAGCCATCAGGGGATATTTTGATACCGAGCGAATCAGCTAGTGGATTGCTGGCTTGCGCCTGCTCGCCATTTTTAGCAACTGTATCTTGCTGCTGTTTTAATTGATTATTCAACCCAGAAAAGGATATAGAATCCTTTGCCTTTGGATCAGCGATTTGCGCATTGACCTCAGTAGAAATCAGGGATACAAAAAGCATCATAAAAAACAGGCACAACCATGGTTGGCCTGCAATTTTTCCAATACTTTTACGGCGATTGTTCATTTGCAAACAGCCACAAAATTACTTCCTT
>JAFDYA010000037.1 GCA_018267675.1 Bacteroidota bacterium | reverse complement strand
TAGAAACAAAAGACTTGATAAACCTACTCCGGGACTATTTCAAGCAAGAAGACGTTATGCAAGTGCTCATAGGCTATCCGGTAAATCTGGATGGTAGTAGCACAGATGCAACTGCACTTGTCGATGGCTTTATTAGAGCATTTCAAAACCAATTTCCAGGGAAGACCATAATTAAGATTGACGAACGGTATAGCTCCAAAATGGCAGCAAATGCCATCTCCGGAATGGGGCTACGCAAAAAGGAAAAAGAAAAAAAAGGACTACTTGATGAAGTGGCCGCAGTAATGTTGCTCCAACAGTGGATGGACACACAGCACTAAGCCATCTTTTAGCCACGTAGCACCATCACCAAAAAAATGTATCCATCAAAGGCCGATATTTTTAGAATGTCTCAATCCGCGTCCAGATTATCTTTGCACTATGGTATTACCGGTATTTGCCTATGGCCAGGCTGTTTTAAGAAAAGTATGCGACCCTATTGATTCCACGTTTCCCGAGCTTTCAAAATTAATTGAGAACATGTGGGAGACTATGTACCATACGAATGGAGTCGGCTTGGCAGCACCGCAAATCGGCAAACCCATTCGGATATTCGTTGTTGATACAATACAGATTGTCGAAAATTTTGACGAGGAAGATCGCTTGGATTATCCCAATGAACAGCCAATTAAACAAGTCTTCATCAATGCTGAAAAACTAGAAGAATCGGGCCAACCCTGGGCTTATAATGAAGGCTGCCTCAGTATCCCCAAAGTGCGCGAAGATGTGCATCGTGCTCAGTCCGTGAAACTCCGCTGGCTCAATGAAAAATTTGAACCCCAAGAAGGCCTTTTTGATGGTATCACCGCGCGAGTCATCCTCCATGAATATGACCATATAGATGGCAAGTTGTTTATTGACTATTTGCCACCGCTTAAAAAACGTCTGCTCAAAAAAAAGCTAGATGATATTTCGACAGGCAGAGTGAAGGTGGACTACCGGATGGTATTCCCGAAATAACGAAACATCCAGCCAAGCAATCGATCCTGAAATTCTTGCTTTAGAATTTCGGCTTGCGAATGCTAATACTGTAATATTATAAATTATTTAATATTATATAATTTGGTCAATAATTTGTCAAAAGACAAAAAAAAGTTGGGAAAAAGCACGTTAACGTAAGGCTAAAGTCTTTGGTTTCAAAAAAAACACTAACTTGGGAATTCATTTCCGATCCAGATTTTTTAACCAAAATTTTATTGCTGATGTTCACAAAACTACTTACACAAACTACAAAGACGATGGGCATTGTCAGCCTACTGCTCCTGCTTTGTAGTGGCGGGCTGTATGCACAGACACCAACGTATTCTTATGCGCCAACATCATACAGTACAAACGTCTTTCCGCTGGGCAATGCATCCAGCAATCAATGTCAATGGCTTTTTCAGCCAAGTGACTTTTCGTCCTTACCAACTGGAGCTGTTAATATCAGCACGATTTACATCAGGACCGGGAACGCCTATACCAGCGGAAGTTTTACCAATATAACCATCAAAATGGGGACTACCTCATCAAGTTGCCTCACGAGTGGTACTTGGAATTCAGGCTTAACCACTGTGTATTACAGTTCAAGTGTTACTGTCGGCGCTTGGTCAAATGGCGGATGGTTTCAAGTACCCCTCCAAACGCCATTTTATTTCAATGGAACATCCAATTTCATTCTAGAAATTTCCCAGACCGGTTATAGCAACCCAATGTACGTCCACCAAGGCAATATTTCAGGCTGTAATCGGCGGATGTACGGAAGTGCCTCCAATACTTCTTCTACCGGAGCTGATGGTAGCTTAGTCGCCTTTGGTTTTGATGCTACACCTGCGGCATGTAGTGGCACCCCCTCTACACCCAGTGTTTCCAATGCACCCTACTCTCCTTCTGCTCCTTTGTGCGCAGGCTCTACCACAACATTAAACGGGGTGAATCCGAACTTCGGGACAGGACTTAGTGTACAATGGCAAGTGAGCAGCGGTGGTAGTGGTGGCCCTTGGGCAAATGTAACCAATGGCAGCGGCGCGACTACACTCACCTACACCACCGGAGCCGTAATGTCACCCACCTATTATCGTATCGGAGTAACCTGCGCCAACAGCAATATTACTGCATACAGCAACCCTTATTATGTGCTCACCGGTGCACCTATCCCAAGTACCATTACCGGCCCTGCCTTGTATTGTCCTGGCGATACAGCCACCTATGCAGTAGCTTATGTGCCGGGGACTAGTTACACTTGGTCCCTCCCTACCGGTTGGAGTGGCACATCAACTTCTAATTCCATCTTGGCAACACCCGGACTTTCTGGCGGCACCATATCCGTATTTGCTACTTCATCCTGCGGCGTTTCGGTACCGCAATCCCGAGTAATTTCATTGGGAAGTCCTCCAGCGGTGCCCACTCCAATTCAGGGAAGTGCCTATGTTTGTTCCGGCACCTCTCAGACCTATACTGTTACTCCAGTAGCCGGTGCAAAATATTATACCTGGACACTTCCTTCCGGATGGACAGGAACCAGCACCACCAACTCAATAACCACCACAGTCAACAGTACAAGCGGTACAGTATCCGTGATCGGCACCAATGGGTGTGGATCATCCAGCTCCCCACGCACACTCTATGTGAATGTCATCAGCACGCTACCTAATCCTGGCACGATTACTGGCAATGATACAGTATGTTCCGGATCGCTTCAAACATACAAAATAGTACCAGTGCCGGGTGCTACTTCCTATACATGGTCTTACCCTAACGGCTGGAGCGGTACCACAACTGATACCCTCGTACAAGTATTTCCCGGAACCAATAGTGGCAATATCCAAGTTGTGGCTAATGCTCCATGTGCCTACTCACCAATATCTTCAAAAGCCATTAACAGCATTACTACGGTTACCCCTGCTGTTGTCGTTAGCTCTGCATCCGGCGCATTGTGTTCTGGCATTCCAATTATGTTTACCGCGACACCAACTAACGGCGGAGCCAACGTTACCTATCAATGGCAAAAGAATGGTGCTAACATCCCATATACCGGCGCCACCTACACCGATAATGTCCTAAAAACCGGTGATACAATTAGTGTAGTAATGACGTCCAGCCTCCGTTGCACAACCGCACCTACTGTTAAATCCAATGATTATGCGGTAACCGTTATCCCATCCGTAACGCCTGGGGTAAACATTAATACCCTACCCATCACTTCAATTTGCCAAGGCGACGCACTTACCTTCAATACCACATCGACTGGTACCGGAACCGCACCATTATACCAATGGTATAAAAATGGCTTCCCGATTGCAGGTGCAGTGAGCACGAGCTATTCTACCGCCAACCTATCAAATAAAGACACATTAAGCATTGGCCTTACCAGCAATGCCGTTTGCGCTACTAGTAATTCCGTAATGTCCAACAAGGTGGGCATTACAGTAACCGACACAGTCGTGCCTACCATTAGCGTTACTGCATCAACCACCAATATCAAACTTGGCGAGCTCGTAACCTTTACCGCATCTTATACCGATGGAGGAACAACACCTACCGTACAGTGGATGAAGAATGGAATGAAATTGTTGGGAGAAAATGGGGATACATACACCAGCACAACAATTACAGACGGGGATCATATCTCAGCTACTTTATACAGCTACCATCCTTGCCCTCGGCCTCGTTTGGTCAGCTCAAATGAGATCGTAATGGATCCGCCACTCGGGGTAAAAAATGCACAAGGATGGCTCAGCAATATGAATGTTTACCCCAATCCTAGCAATGGACAGTTGAATCTTCGCTTGAATATTGGAGCCAATCATGTAGGAACCACCATACGGCTTGAAGTGATGAATACGGTTGGACAAGTGGTCTTTATACAAGAATTGAAGGCAGACAAGACGAATATCAATGCTAAAATCCAATTGCCTACAAGCCTTGCTAATGGCTCTTACCTGCTCCGATTACTAGCAGACGATGCTCGTGCCGCAGCACCATTTGTATTGAGCAGATAATTCAAGGAATAATGCAAAAAAAACAAAATGGCTGCCTCCAAGAGGCAGCCATTTTTGATATAGCAAACTGTCAAAAACAATTAGAAAAATTTGGGCGCGATTTCCGGCTATGCGTTTCAATCTTTGCACCCTAGCAGGACACAAAGCTTGCCCCATCGCTTGTCGAGGGGGCCTGTCCCATCGCTTGTCGAGGGGAGATTTCCACTACTATCCGGCGCGCAACATCACTTCCAACTCAATTATCAACCTTTATCCACTAAGCAAATTCAAAAGAAGCAACCTGCTTGGAATATTCCTCCATCCATTGATCCAATTTCAGCTTAAACTCAGGCCTGAGCAGATTTTCTTTAAAATCGCCATGCGACATAATTTCAGCAAGTAAGGCATCCTGAGCAGCGATACATTTCATGGCCGTAGCATAAGGCGTATGGGTAAAGGATACAAGCTCATAAACGGAAGTAAATTCCTCAGGATAAAGCAAGCCTATTTCCTTCTCGATTTTCTTTCGTTCCAAAAACACAGGATCAGCAACTTTATCCCGCATCTCTGTAAAATTCAACAGTGCGAGGGCTGCAACTGCATCCCCATTTGGCTTTCGTCGTTCTTGAAACCTTTGGAGAATTTCGCCCCAGTCTTCCCCCAACTCAGTGAGTAAGCCATCCAACACCGAACAATCTTCAAAACCAGCATTCATCCCCTGACCATAAAAAGGCACGATGGCGTGAGCCGCATCACCAATCAACGCACTATTCCCGCTCTTATGCCATTGGGAAATATAGGTGGTGATCAATGAGGCCACCGGGTTACGTTGAAATTGTGCTAGATAATCCGGCATCAAAGGGAGTACATCTGCAAAGTTCAATTCAAAGAACGCCTTGATCTTTTCTTCAGAATCTAGTGCTGAGAAACAATTTTTTAACTCCCCTTCAAAGGGCATAAACAGAGTGCAGGTAAAAGAACCATCAGTATTGGGAAGCGCAATGAGCATAAACTTCCCCCGTGGCCAAATATGCAACGCGTTTTTCTCCATCCGCCAAGGCGTCTCCGTGCCGGGCTCAATATTCAATTCCTTATAGCCATACTCAATATAATCTTGTGCCGAACTCACCCTATCGCTATGGCTATAGGCAGTACGCAAAGCAGAAAAAGCACCATCAGCACCAAAGAGTAAGTCAGCTTGCACTTCCTCAAGCGGGTCTGTACTATGACGCAGCACTTGAGACGAAACATTACTATTGTCCACTACATCCTCCAGATAGATCTTGTTGTTGACCACGTCCACTTTCTGACAACGCTTATTAAACAATATCCGGGCACCTGCCTGCTCCGCCAGCGTCATCAATCGCTTGTTCAATTCTCCACGCGAAACGCTATAAATAGCTTCACCATTTCGACCATAGGCCTGAAAAGCCGTACTCCCATCTTGCAGATGCAGAAACCGACCTTTCATGGGAATGGCCAAAGATTCAATATCCTGTTTGAGGCCGGCCAGTTCTAAAGCTTTCCAGCCTCGAGTACTCATGGCGAGATTGATACTTCGACCAGCACCAATAGCGGCCTTGCGCATATCCGACCGACGTTCAAAAACGATAACATCATAGCCGCGCCGACGCAGCAAAATAGCAAGCAAAGAGCCTACAAGACCCGCTCCGAGAATGGTTATTTTTCTATCCAAAATAGTTGATTAATTAAAGTCAAAACAGGGTAATCAATACCAAGCCCTCAAGACAAAAATAGAAATACAAAAGGACAAACAGTATCATACTCGCTACCGGCCACTACTATTTCTTCTTTTGTAGATTTCATTACGCTTTGGGAGCTAGCTCAAAAAAAAAGCCTGCCAGATCTTCGAGGCAGGCCATTCCCAATACAAGAAAAAAACGTTTAAGCGCCAATCCGATGCTTCAGATCCGCTACTTGCTGATTCCAGAGTTGTTCACTACTGTCCAAATCGCCTTTCTCAGCAAAATCGGTGATGCGTAAAATGGTTTCACTTGTCACAACACTTTGCTCAATTCGGAACTCAAAAAACTCATCCTCATCATAATAGTCCCAGCGATAACGTACATAGTTGTTTTCAAAGCATTCCGTGCGCTCAGCGGTATCTACGGCACCATTCCAATAAAAGTAGAACATATTGTCCCGTTGGTCCACCTTCTCGGCAAACCACTCCTGCAAGCCAACGGCTGATGAAAGGAACTCGAATAAAATAGTAGGTGAGCTACGGATGGGAAACTCCAGGGTATAGATAATCTTCTTTTTTGCGGCCATTATTGAGTGCTTGAATGAGTATTTTGTTACGTCGTGCAATTATAGAAAAAGGATTGG
>JAFDYA010000036.1 GCA_018267675.1 Bacteroidota bacterium | reverse complement strand
CGTCCGGAACCTAGCTGTTCCTTGCATTAATATTGACTCAAGGACTGGCCATTTTTCTTACGGTAATCACCACGCTTCCAAGCATCAAAAAACTCCGCCCATGCTAGCGGGTTAAACAAATTACTGGGGCGTGTTTGTCCATAATAGACAGCATCCCGCGCCAAACCGGATTGATAGGCAGCCTGATTTTCCCGACCATCTTTAGGTAAGACATAAACCAAGGCTCTTAGGGTAAGCGCATCGGTATTCTTCCGAGCTAGCTCATACTGATCATCAGGAATCCGCCAATTTTTGAACGCATAGTCAAACTCATCCTTCATCGGAAGTGGGCGCACAATCGTTTCTGGTAGGTAAAATGTATCCTGAACCATCAACTGAATCATTGAAAAAAACTGCCCCTTGATACGCCGAGGAACAACATAAGTCTTTGGCCTAAACCCAACACAAGTAAACTCCAAAGTGTCCCCTTTGAGACAAACAATTGAAAACACGCCCAGATCCGAGGAGATAACTCCTCTAAATTTATTTTTAACGCTTACAGTCGTACCGGGCACCACCCTCAGGCTATCGGCTGTGATCGTGATACCGGTCAATTGAACAATATCGTCATCGCTCGCTTCCTGAGCATACGCAAAGTGCCCAAACATCGGCGATACCAACAATAAAAAAAATAAACGGTTCAACATACTATCGGGAACTTATCAAGCACATAGGCTCATAAGCATTCTGACTACGCAAAGATGAGGCTGGAACTGTACTTTTGCGGCCATTCAAATTTGATTTAACAAAGGTTTCTTTATGATGATTACCAAAGAAAAAGTGCTGGAAGCACTCAGCCAAGTGCAAGAGCCCGATTTAGGAAAAGACTTGGTGACCCTAAACATGGTGGAGGACATTAAAATTGATGGGAAAAATGTGTCTTTTACAGTCATCTTGACAACCCCGGCATGCCCCCTCAAAGACATGATTGAAAAAGCATGTATCAACGCAATAAAAATGATGGTGGACCAAGAGGCTATAATTTCTATCAATCTGACGGCAAAAGTGAAAAGTAACCGCCAGGATAACCGAATCGTACTGCCTGGGGTGAAAAATGTGATCGTGGTTGCCTCCGGTAAGGGTGGGGTAGGCAAGTCCACTATTGCAGTGAATTTAGCCTTGGGCTTAGCGCAGGAAGGTGCAAAGGTTGGCCTACTGGATGCCGATATTCATGGCCCGTCTATCCCAATTATGCTCGGTATTCGCGGGGAGCGCCCCATGATGCAACAAGTGAATGGGAAAAACATGATAGTACCCATTGAGCGATTCGGCATTAAAGCGATGAGCATCGGCCTGTTGATTGATGAAAAACAAGCAGTGATTTGGCGCGGCCCACAAGTAAGCTCGGCCCTCAAGCAGTTTATCTCCGAGGTGAATTGGGGAGAGCTAGATTACCTAGTTGTTGATATGCCGCCCGGCACAGGCGATGTACAATTGACCATGGTACAAACCGTGCCGGTGACAGGTGCTGTTATCGTTTCGACACCGCAGGCGGTAGCGGCCTCCGATGCCCGAAAGGCCATCATCATGTTCAAGCAGAATCCCATCAATGTACCCATTCTGGGTATCGTGGAGAATATGGCTTATTTCACGCCGGCAGAACTACCGGAAAATAAGTACTACATCTTCGGGAAAGGAGGGGCGCGGGAAATGGCGGAACAGTTTGAAATCCCCTTTCTGGGCGAAATGCCCCTCATTGCCCATGTGCGGGAAAGTGGTGATGCAGGTACGCCTTCCATGATTAGTGATGATGCACCCAGCAAGGAGGCCTTAATGAATATCGCAACTCGTGTTGCACAACAAATCTCAATCCGAAATGCTAACCTACCACAAACAAAAGTGGTGGAAATGCAGCGCTAATCTGGTTTTGATAGATCTACCCATCATGCAAAAAACTGCTCCCTATTCATGAATCGGCAACAACTTAAAACGGCTATCCAGCAAAAAAAATCAGTGCTCTGCGTGGGTTTAGATACCGACCCAACAAAGATTCCTACTTGTCTCCTGAAAGAGGCCGACCCCGTATTTGCCTTCAACAAGGCTATTATTGATGCTACAAAAGACTACGCGGTTTCCTACAAAATAAACACAGCATTCTATGAAGCACAAGGCATAAATGGCTGGCAGAGCCTTCAGAAAACGCTCGACTACCTTCCTCAAGATATCTTCAGCATTGCCGATGCCAAACGCGGAGATATTGGAAATACTGCTGACCAATACGCAAAGACATTTTTCAACGTTTACCCATTCCATTCGGTAACTGTTGCCCCCTACATGGGAGAAGATAGCATTAGCCCATTCCTCGCATACAAGGATCGCTGGGCAATTGTATTGGGCCTTACTTCGAACAAGGGTAGCCAGGACTTTCAAATGCAAAAAATAGGCGATCAATATCTCTACGAAGAAGTACTCCAGCGTGTCGCTTCTTGGGGCACACCGGCCAATCTGATGTTTGTGGTGGGTGCCACTCAAACCGAGCAACTAGCCCATATTAGGAGCTTAATACCGGAACATTTCTTGTTAGTGCCCGGTGTGGGTACTCAAGGTGGCGATTTGGACGCAGTAATGAAAGCCGGATTGAATAAAGACTATGGCTTACTCATCAATGTATCCCGTGCAGTGATCTATGCCGGAGGCGGAGCCGACTTTGCAGCACAAGCAGCAGCAGCAGCTAAAGCCTTACAAACACAAATGGCAGCCTATCTTTAATGGATGCAGGAGGCCCTTTTACAGTTCATCTGGCAATATAGCCTTTATCGCCCCGGGCAACTATGTACCACTACCGGTGCTCCAGTCCAAGTTGTTCACCCGGGCACGATCAATAGAGATTCTGGCCCTGATTTTGGTCTGGCCAAAGTGCTGATAGACGATGTGCTGCTTGTTGGCAATGTGGAAATTCATGTCCGCACCAGCGACTGGCTCAAGCACGGCCATGATACCGACCAGGCCTACGCCAAGACCATCCTACATGTTGTCTTTGAACATGACTTAGCACAATTGCCCGGAAATATTCCCGTCCTTGCATTAGCGGAGTTCATCCCCAACGAAGTGATCGCCCGCTACAGCAATTTGATTAAAACAACCGCCAATATTCCCTGCGCGCAACTGATTAATGACGTGCCAGAAATAATTAAATCAAGCTGGCTGAACCGTATGCTGGTAGAGCGATGGGAAGAAAAATTGACCAATTGGGAAATTGATTTGTTGCAAGCAAAGGGCGATTGGCAGACCCTTTTCTATTGGCGGCTTGCTGCCAATTTTGGTTTTAAAGTAAATTCTAGTCCATTCCTCCTACTGGCACAATCCCTACCACTCAAAATACTTTTAAAACAGACTAGTCTATTTTCAATTGAAGCATTACTACTTGGCCAAGCCGGTTTCTTGAAGGGCAATTTTCAAGACGAATATCCAAAATCCTTGCAGCAGGAATACCAATACCTCCAAACAAAATATACCCTTAAGGCCATTGACCCGAGCATTTGGAAACTACTCCGCATGCGGCCAGCCAACTTTCCAACCATCCGGCTGAGTCAATTCGCCGCATTGATCCACCAGTCGCCGCAACTATTCAATGCTTTTACACAAGAAACGATTTCAGAAAGCATTCCTGAACTAAACAATATAAAAGCCAGCGCGTATTGGGATACCCATTTCCTTTTTGAACAAAAACAAACAAAGAAGAATCCCAAAAAACTAGGCTCGGACTCCGCAAACAATATCCTAATCAATACTATTGCACCACTCCGATTTCTTTATGCGCACCAACACCGGCTCCCCGATGCAGCAGAAAAAGCACTTCGAATATTGGACAAAATTCCCGCAGAAGACAATAACATCATCCGGCTGTGGAAGGACCTAGATTGGAAGCCACAAAATGCTGCAGCATCCCAAGCACTACTGCAACTTTTCAACAGCTATTGTGCAAACAAAAAATGCCTGCAATGCTCTGTGGGCTTGCATATCATCAAATCACGGCCACACAAATAGAATTGTTTTCACCGTGTCTGGATGGAGACTTTCGAACACCGGGCAGGTGAGGGCAGCCCGCTCTAAGATGGAGCGTTCGTGATCCGAAAATTTTACGACCCCATGAACAATTACCGTGATCTTAATTTCACCAATTCGCCGGGGGTTAGTGTCCATTATTTTATTTACCTCACACTCAATCTTACCCAAAGAAATCCCCTTAGCTTCAGCCGATAGTGCCATAATCGTACACATACAGGATGCAAGCGCAGTAGCCACCAAATCGGTTGGTGAAAACTTCTGAGCCAAGCCACCATTGTCTAATGGAGCATCGGTTTCTATTACCGTGCCGGAATGTAAATGAGTAGCAACTGTCCGTAGATTGCCTTCATAAACCACTTTGGAAGTCATAAAAAAGTCCTGTTTTTTAGAAAAACAAAATTAGGGTGAGCATCAAGAAAACAGGCGAACTATTGATAAAACACAGCCTTGACCGACTTTTCAAAACAAAAATTTATGGTGTTGCCCATTTTAAATTATTGGTATTCTAAAAATGATTGTATCTTTTCCCTTAGGTTTATTGCCAAGAGTTGAAATTCAAATGCGTCGGATATGGTAGGTATTATGAACAAGTTGGTTTGGGGAATAGCCGGAGTATTTTTTTGTACGGCCGCCTCAGCACAAGTATTTAATAGCGGCGGCAGCCCTTCTCCCATCAAAAAGCCCAAGCCAATCTCTAGAGAATTTAGTGTGGGATTTCGCCTCAATTCCGATGGCTGGAGTCTTTATGCCGACAAGGGTTATGTGCGCTCTAATGAAGGGAAACTACAGGATCAATTCTACAACATCAGGCTATTCCAACTCGAACTGAGTGAACATAAAGATCCAAAAGAAACCAAGCACTCGGACAATGACGGATCCCTTGGTGGTAACGGCGAAAAGTCTAAGGCTTTTATTTATGGGAAGGTCAATAATTTCTATTCGGCAAAATTGGGCTACGGATTCCGAAAGCTACTTGTCGGTAAGCCAGAACCGGGCACAGTATCCATTCATTGGCTGATCGCCGGCGGCTTTTCGCTCGGGATGGAAAAGCCTTATTACTTGGACGGCTATGTACTTCAAGACAACGGTACCACAAAGATTCCCGCAACGTTTAAGTATAGTGATGACACAAAACAATCCTTCCTTACACCTTCATTAATCAAGGGTAGTGCAGGATGGGCAAAAGGGCTGGGCGAGATTCAATACATCCCCGGCATCCAGGCGAAGACGGGTTTACACTTCGACTTTGCTGCCAGCAAACGAACAGTCTTAGCAATTGAAACAGGTATCAGCGTGGAATATTACTCCCGAGATATTGTGATCATGGCCGATCAGGAAACTCATCCGTATTTAGTCAATTTGTTTGCCTCGTTCCAATTTGGTCGCCGCAAATAGCCTCTGTAATTTTACGGCATGATTCAGGAATTGCCGGTGAATAACCCCGTTGTGGACACTACGGACGCGAGGATGAAAAAGCCGAATTGGCTACGGGTGAAATTACCTACAGGCGAAGGGTACAAAGAAGTTCGAAATATCGTTACCGACCATAAGCTGCACACTATCTGCGAGAGCGGCAATTGCCCCAACATGGGCGAATGTTGGGGAGCTGGCACGGCCACCTTTATGATTTTAGGAAACATCTGCACGCGCTCCTGTGGTTTTTGTGCCGTTGCTACCGGTCGCCCTTTACCGGTGGATTGGGATGAGCCCCAGCGGGTAGCTGAAGCCATCCATCTTATGAAGGTGAAACACGCTGTGATCACGTCTGTTGATCGGGATGAACTCAAAGACGGAGGCTCTATCATTTGGTCAAACACAGTCAATGCCGTTCGTGCACTCAATCCCGATACGACGCTTGAAACCTTGATCCCTGACTTTAAGGGTCAGTGGGAAAACCTCCAACGAATCATTGACGTAGCGCCAGAAGTCGTCTCCCATAATATGGAAACCGTACCAAGACTCACGAAAATGGTGCGTATCCAAGCAAAGTTTGAACGAAGTCTAGAAGTTTTGAAACGATTGAAAGAAGGAGGTAGGCGCACGAAAAGCGGCATCATGCTTGGCCTTGGCGAACGAAAAGAAGAGGTCATTGAAACCCTGAAAATGCTAGCCGATGTGGGATGCGACGTTGTGACACTTGGGCAATACCTGCAACCAACACCGCGCCATCTTAAGGTGGTTCGATTTGTCCACCCCGATGAATTTGCAGAACTCAGAGAAGCCGGTTACCAATTGGGAATTGACTTTGTAGAAAGCGGGCCATTAGTGCGCAGTAGCTATCACAGTGAGCGGCATGTCAACTCGGGAGAAGGGAGAAAAATCTGGGAATCCGAAAGAGCCGCCCTCGGACTTCATTAACAGTAGCTCCTAATTGCTTCATTCTATATACCTAAAGGATATAGATGGAGAAAAAATAACTAAACTCATCAAAGCCCCAGGCTATCATTGATTATCTTCGCGGCTTATTCTACTACATTTTGTCTACACCAATCCAAAAGTTGAATATTGTTCGGTTTGCACCCAAGACTTCAGAGAGTTTTTACGCTGAACTTAAAGGGAGAATTGAAGAATATTTTGAACGAAATCATTTGTCTAAGACGGGCAATAAACTCATGCGCTGGAAAACAGTAGCCATGATCGCTATTTATTTAGTTCCCTTCGGGATCATTTTAAGTGGCTATGGCGCCGTTAACCTTGCTATTTATTTGCTCTTATGGGTGCTCATGGGCCTTGGAATGGTGGGCATCGGCACTTCGGTAATGCATGACTCTAACCATGGTGCTTATTCAAAGAATAAGACCGTCAACAAGATGCTGGGCGCAATTATCGTACTGGTAGGTGGATATCATGTCACTTGGCGGATTCAGCATAATATACTGCACCACACCTATACAAATATTGAGGGATTGGACGGCGATATTGATGCCGGTGTACTCCTTCGTTTTTCTCCGCATAGCAAGCATTATAAAATGCACCGTTTCCAACATTTATATGCTTGGTTTTTGTATGGTTTGCTCACTGTTCAATGGGCAACAATCAAAGACTACCTGGCGGTGATTGACTACAACAAAAAGGATCTGCTCAAGAAAGAAAAACGTTCACTCGCGCGCGCAATCTGGGAAATTACCGGCTGGAAGATATTGTATTATAGCATCTTCTTGGTCTTGCCAATTCTCTTCTCCGGTGTTGCCTGGGGCTGGGTAGTACTAGGCTTTTTCTTGATGCACTTTTTTGCCGGCTTGGCTCTTTCCTGCATTTTCCAACTAGCACATGTGATGGAAGATGCTGAGTTCCCACAGCCGTTGGATAATAACAAAATGCAGAATAACTGGGCAGTCCATCAAGTGCTGAATACGATCAATTTCTCTCCCAGGAGTAAAATCATGAGTTGGTTTATTGGTGGCCTGAACTACCAAATTGAACACCACCTCTTCCCGCATATTTGCCATGTACACTATCCGGAGCTTTCAAAGATCGTGAAGCGTACTGCTACGAAATGGGGTATTCCTTATCAAGAAGAAAAGACTTTTCTGAGTGCACTCATAGAGCATGGAAAAATGCTTAAGAAATTAGGGAAAAAAGAAAATTGGCTCCCACAAACGGCTTAGCAATACCCAATAAATAATTCATAAAGACCGATGACCATCGGTCTTTTATTTTTACAAAAATATTCCGGACTTGACTTTTGAAGATTTTGACCTTGATGGTGGCGTATTGGACAGCATTGAATCCATGGGCTACAAATCGCCCACACCGATCCAAGAACAGGCAATACCGGTAATACTCGCCGGCCACGACCTCATCGCCTGCGCCCAAACAGGCACCGGCAAGACAGCCGCATTTGTCCTCCCACTTTTAGACAAAATATTGCAAACCCCCAGCGGAGGGATCAACACGCTAATCTTAGTGCCTACTCGCGAATTAGCCATGCAGATTGACCAACAAATAGAAGCAATGAGCTACTTCGTGGATGTGAGTTCTATGGCGGTATATGGTGGCGGAAGCGGCGCCAACTGGAATCAACAAAAACAAGCATTGTCGAAAGGTGCAGATATCATTATCGCAACGCCAGGCCGCCTCATCGCACAAATGCAAATGGGTGGCTTGGACTTTAGCTACTTGGAAACACTTGTATTGGATGAGGCAGACCGAATGCTAGACATGGGCTTTTACGAGGACTTAATTCGGATCATTTCCCAATTGCCCAAGGAACGCCAGACACTTTGCTTTTCGGCAACTATGCCACCAAAAATCAGACAGCTTACCGCGCAAATCCTACGTAACCCTGTCCAAATTAATATAGCCATTTCTAAACCTGCAACAGGCATTAAACAACTAGCGTATCTAGCTTTCGATCAACAGAAACTTGCCCTCACCGCAAGCATCTTGAAAGAAGGCGATTATAAAAGTGTAATCATTTTTTCTTCAACAAAAGAGAAAGTAAAAAAGCTGGAACGCGAACTTCAACGAATCGGGATCGCTGCAAAAGCCTTTCACTCCGACCTAGAGCAAGAAGCTCGGGAACAACTAATGTATGCGTTCAAAGCTAAGCGAGTATCTGTTTTGGTCGGTACCGATGTGCTCTCAAGAGGGATTGATGTGGAAGGGATTGAACTTGTGCTCAACTATGACGTGCCACCGGACCCGGAGGATTATGTACACCGTATCGGAAGAACAGCCCGCGCAGCAAAGACGGGAACTGCCATCACCTTCATCAATGAATTGGACCAAAGGGAATTTTCATTTATTGAGAAGTTGATTGGCCGGAGTATCGAGAAAATGCCGCTACCAATTGAACTTGGCCCAGCTCCCGAATACCATCCACAAAAGCGCCCGCCCAACGGCCCGACACAAAAGAAAAATAGGAAGTTTAAAAAGCCATCAAAATGACATACCGGACAGATAAATTATCGCTTCCGCCTATTTTGACCAGGAAAAAATCTTGTGGATTGAACCAGTAATTGTAGAAGGATTGTGAGCAGAAAAACCATTAAAAAAATAGCTACAGCGCAGTAAACTATACGCAGCAAACTACAAGCTCTTTGACCAATTGAAGAAGAACATAGTAGCAACTTTACAACAAATAGGCAAAGAAAATTCTGGGTGCACTACTTTATCCCAGATTCTGCATTAGCTTCTTTGCCACGATGAAATACAATTGCTGAATCTGGGATAAATTTTGTTATTAAGTTGCATTGGGCTAATCATTTTGTGGGCAAAGCATTCACAACGCGCATTTTTTCCTATCGGACACTCCATGAGCCATATTGATTCCTTTACCTTCGCGCTCTCAAACTCTTTGACTAGATAATGGCTTTAATAAAATCGATTTCCGGAATTCGTGGTACTATTGGCGGCTTGGCTGGTGAGGGACTTACCCCTATTGATATTGTACGGTTCACAACCGCTTATGGTGCTTGGGTAGCAGCAAATAGTCAAGGAAAAACGATAGTAATTGGTAGGGATGGACGGATATCCGGCGAAATGGTTCGTAATCTGGTTTCGAGTACCCTGCAGGGCCTCGGCTTTGATGTAGTTGACCTTGGTCTAAGTACAACACCAACTGTAGAAATGGCGGTAGTTTGGGAGCAGGCGGCAGGCGGTATCATTCTCACCGCCAGCCACAACCCAAAAGAATGGAATGCCTTGAAATTACTCAACGCAAAAGGCGAATTTATCTCTGCTGAAGACGGAGCTTGGATTCTTGACTATGCAGAGCATGGGAAACCTGAATTTGCCGGTATCAATAAACTGGGCAGAGTAAGCACAAACGAAAGCTATATGGCGCGCCATATTCAGGCTATATGCGATCACCCATTAGTAGATGCCACTGCAATTGAACAAGCCAATTTCAAAATTGTAGTTGATGCCATTAATAGTACTGGTGCCATGTTCGTTCCGGCTTTATTGCATGAGCTAGGGGTAAAAAACATACAAGTAATCAACGCAGAAGTGTCCGGAAAATTCGAACACAATCCGGAGCCGCTACCCGAAAATCTACGGGAACTCTGCTCGGTCGTAAAGAAAAACAATGCCAACTTGGGCATTGCTGTAGATCCGGATGTAGATCGGCTTTGTTTTGTTTGTGAAGATGGCAGCCTGTTTGGCGAAGAATATACGCTGGTCGCTATTGCCGACTATATTTTGCAACATAAGCAAGGGAATACAGTAAGTAATATGAGCAGTACCCGTGCGCTAAGAGATGTTACAGAAAAGCATGGTGGAATGTACGCTCCAAGTGCAGTAGGAGAGGTGAATGTGGTGAACCGAATGAAAGAAGTGAACGCAGTAATTGGGGGAGAAGGGAATGGGGGAGTGATCGTTCCGGAATTGCATTATGGTCGGGATGCACTTGCAGGCATTGGTCTGTTTCTGACACAGCTTGCCAAAAGCGGGAAAACAGCAAAAAATTTACGAAGTAGCTTCCCAGACTACTATATTTCCAAGAATAAAATTGAATTGGATCAATCTGTGAATGTGTCAAAAATCTTTGCCGCAATTCAAGACAAATATGCCAAAGAAGACATAAACACTGAAGATGGGTTGAAGATCAACTTTGAGCGGGATTGGGTGCATTTACGGACCAGCAATACCGAGCCGATCATCCGGATCTATGCCGAAAGCGTGTCCGAGGCAATGGCCGAAAACATTGCAAAGAAAATGATTGCCGACATCCGAGAAGCCATGCAGGAGCGGATTTAACCGATATCGTTCAGCAAATAAGCTACCCAAAATTTCGGATAGTTTCACCTGACGCTCGTTGAGTAATTCACGGGGAAAAAGCGTCTGTACAGATTAGAATGGAGTATCCTCATCTTCTTCAGGATGCCCGGAGCGGGTGTTGTAATCTTCGTCCTCCCAGTTCACATCATTTGCTCGTGAAGGCATCGTCTGAAAGCCACCTTTGATATACATTTTACTACCGCCAAAATCACTAGGATCCCGATCAATTCCGGCTTTAGGATTATCATTAAATGGCTTGAAACTACCCATAAAATTATCCTCCAGATCAACAAACTTCTGGTACTCCTTGATGAATTTCAACTTCACGGTATCCGTGGATCCGCTTCTATTCTTTGCAATGTGAATATGCGTTTCGCCTTCAATTGCTTCGCCCATCTCATCGTTATTGATACCATAGTACTCCGGGCGATACAGGAACATGACCATATCGGCATCCTGCTCAATGGCACCGGACTCGCGCAAATCACTCAGTTGAGGTACCTTACTTTCTTTGCGGCTCTCCACCGACCGATTCAATTGAGATAGCGCAATAATGGGAATGGAAAGCTCCTTGGCCAAACCCTTTAAATCACGGGATATTTTAGAAATTTCTTGCTCCCTATTGCCGCCTTTACCGGTGTCCGCTTGCATCAACTGGAGATAGTCAATGATGATCATTTGGATGTCATGGCCTTGCTTCAATCGTCTAGCCTTTGCCCTTAGCTCAAACATATTTAGTGCCGCCTGATCATCAAGAAACAAACTGGCAGTGGCGAGCTTATTCATCCGTTGGGTCATTTGCACAAACTCGTGTTCCTGCATTCGCCCTTTTGTTATGGCATCCATACTCACCTCGGTAACGGCACTGAGCATCCGCTTCACCAATTCACCCGCACCCATTTCTAATGAGAAAAAGGCAACGGGGAAGGGTTTTGGAGAATGCATCGCTGCATTCATGGCCAAATTGAGGCAAAATGCCGTTTTACCCACTGCCGGACGGGCTGCTACGATAATGAGCGCATTCTTCTGCCATCCGGAGGTGATGCGATCAAGCATTTTATATCCGGTAGGTACTCCGGTCACATCGTCCTTCTTATTTTTTGCCTCCTCAATCTCCTGCACCGTCTGCACCATTACATCCCGCAGACTCTTAAAGTTCTTCCGAAGATGGGTATCCGTAATCTCAAAAAGGTTGCTTTCTGCCTTGTCCAAAAGCTCAAACACGTCTGTACTGTCTTCATAGGCTTCAGAAATGATGCTGTTGGATATCCGGATTAGCTCGCGCTGGATGAATTTCTCCATCACAATACGGGCATGTGCCTCCACGTGGGCACTACTCACCACGCTCATCGTGAGCCGGGACACATAGTATGCTCCGCCGACAAGATCCAATTCATTGCTCTTGCGCAACTCTTCCGTTACGGTGAGCAGATCCACCGGGCTCCCCTTATCAAACAACCTTCTGATCGCCCCGTATATTTTTTGATGTGCATCTACATAAAAGCACTCCGTACTCTGAATAATCTCCAACACCTCAGCCAGCTTGTCTGTCTCCAACATCACCGCACCCAATACTGCCTCTTCCAATTCAATGGCTTGTGGGGGAATTTTCCCAAAGACCATTGGAGCAGCTTCAGTTTTACGAGTACGATTGAGGCCGAATTCTTTCTTGATGTTTACAGACATTTTCCTGACAAATAGGGATTTTGAGCTAAAATTCTAGAGTAAAATACGAAGCGATTAAGGGATACTAATTGGGAGAACAAGCACTATAATTTGTTCGCAGTTGGCGAAACTAAGGGACAGGGAACGCAGATTCGGGGCAATTTGTTCCTGTTCTATACACAGGTTTATCCACCCAAAACACACCATAACCTCACAATATTTGGCAGTCTTCCACAATCCCTCCTTTCAATTCACTGACAGTCCACAAGCAATTCACAAATCCACAGTAAAACTCCAGAAAGCAAATGTGGGAAAAAGCAGCTAAACTTCCTGAAAAATTCTGCCCTAGTCGGACATTGTTTTTTTCAGAATTAAACCCCGCATGAGGCACAGCAGCAAGCTATCCTCGGTTATCTTTGCGCCCGCATGATTATTTCGTATAAATGGCTGTTGGACTACCTCCCACAGTCCTTAGCTCTGGATGAACTGACCACTATCCTCACCAATATTGGCCTTGAAGTTGAAGCTGTTGAAAAGGAAGAATTTATTAAAGGAGGCCTTGAAGGGCTTGTTATTGGACAAGTCTTGACCTGTGTCCGCCACCCAAATGCCGACAAACTCAGCGTAACTACCGTAGATATCGGTACTGAAGCCCCATTGAATATTGTGTGCGGCGCCCCAAACGTGGCTGCGGGACAAAAAGTAGTTGTCGCTCCAGTCGGCTGCACGGTCTATCCTAGTACCGGGGAAGCATTCGAAATTAAGAAGGCAAAAATTCGGGGAGAACAAAGTGAAGGAATGATTTGTGCCGAAGATGAAATTGGACTTGGTGCAAGCCATTCCGGGATCATGACCCTTCCGGATGCTGCGCCACTCGGTACGCTCGCCAAGGAATATTTCAAGATTCCAGAAGCTGACCATGCTATCCATATTGGCCTAACGCCAAACCGCTCCGACGCGGCCTCCCATATCGGTGTTGCACGGGATGTGAGTGCCTACTTGAGCCACCATTCCGGAAAAATGCAATCGGTCCAATTGCCAGAAATTCAACAATACACTTCAGATAAAACTTCTGATTTCAGCATATCAATAGAAGATGCCGATGCCTGCCCCCGATACATGGGCTTGCAAATCCAAGGAATTCAAGTTGCTCCTTCGCCGGACTGGCTTCGCCAACGCTTAGCAACAATAGGCTTGAGGAGTATTAATAACGTAGTCGATACGACCAACTATGTTCTTCATGAATTCGGCCAGCCACTACATGCATTTGATGCGGACAAAATTGCCGGGAAGGCCATAGCAGTGCGGTACGCAAAAGATAAAGAATGCTTCATTACACTTGATGGCAAAGAAAGGACACTCCAAAGCAGCGACTTGATGATTTGCGATGCGGAACATCCAATCGCTATGGCAGGAGTGTTTGGTGGAATGGATAGCGGAGTCGGCGAGACAACGAAAAATATCTTTCTGGAGAGTGCTTATTTTGACCCTACCGTCATCCGGCGAACATCTATGCACCATGGCCTTCGTACAGATGCTGCTACTCATTTCGAGAAGGGAGTCGACAGCGCCCAAGTGCAGCCCGCGCTGCTGCGTGCAGCAGCAATGATAGTTGAGCTCGCCGGCGGAAGTATTGTTGGTCCTGTTTTGGATGAACAAGTACGGTCGCTACAGCCGGTTGACGTGCGGATCCGCTATGACTTTATCAATCGATTGAGTGGTAAAGATTATGAACCACTAGTCGTACAACATCTATTGAGTGCTTTAGGCTTTAAAGTAAATGCTGAAGATAAGGATGAGTTGCTCCTTGAAGTACCCAGCTTTCTCTATGATGTCCACGCACCGGCAGATGTGGTGGAGGAGATTATCCGTATCGATGGCTTGGATAAAATCACTATTCCCCAGGAGATTCGTTATTCGTTGCTGAACAAGCCCAACACAGAGCGAAAAAAACGAGAAAAGATCGCGCAAAGCTTATGTGGCATGGGCTTCTCCGAGATTATCACCAATTCCATTACCAACAGCAAGTACTATCCGGAACAAAAGGATATGGTGCATATGCTCAACAGCCTTAGTTCGGAGCTGGATGTGCTGCGCCCATCAATGCTAGAGTCAGGGCTGGAAGTGGTCGCCTATAACCTTGCCCGTCGCAATAAAGACCTTTGCCTTTTTGAACAAGGAAGCACCTATCGCGTCGAGGATGGTCAATATAAACAGGATGCCAAACTTATCTTGCTCTGCACTGGAAATGCCCGACAGGCAAGCACTTCCGTCAAAGCAGTAGCCGCCAATGCCGCCTATTTGAAGTCTGTGATGGATCGGCTACTGGCACTCTCAGGAATTGGTAAAACCATAGACGAATTTTCAGAAGGAACCATTTCAATAAAATGGAAAAACAAATTGCTTTGTAGCATTCAAGAAGTCAGCGCTAAAAAACTATCCGATTTTGACATTAAGGAAAGAGTGTGGTACGCCGAAATAGATTGGGAGCTCTTCTCCGAAGCTATGAGTCAAAGTACGCTGCGCTATACGGAAGTCCCCAAGTATCCGATGGTGCAACGCGACTTGGCCTTGGTAGTGGACAAAGAAGTGACTTATGCACAACTAAAGCGAACTACCGACAAGTTGAAACTAACCGCATTAAAATCGTACACGCTGTTTGACATTTTCGAACATGAAAAGTTGGGAGCAAATAAAAAGTCGATGGCCATGAGCTATTACTTCCAGCTTAATGATCGGACGCTAACAGACACAGAAACCGAGCAAATGATGCTTCAGTTGATAGCAGCATACACCAAAGACCTTGATGCACAAATTCGGAATTAATGGACCCACTCAACCTGCTTCATGACCGACTTTCCGACTTGATTGCTAGTTACAAGTCGTTGCAGCAGGCATTGCGCGCGAGCGAGGCACAACTCGCAATAGCGGAACAAACTAACCTAAACCTACAACGGGAGCTCGCTGCGACCGAAGCTCAACTGCTGGCGCTACAAGTGAATGCAGCCTTTCCTGACAAAGAAATGAAGGCTCAGACTCGCCAAAAACTGGACAACATCATTGCGGATATTGATAACCTCCTAAATAATATTCATGAAGATTAAGCCCGGATTCTGGATATTGTTTCTGTTACTCTCAGGCATTACCGGATGCACCAAAGATGTACGCGATCCTTGCTTGCAACCTCAGACTACTGCTGTATTAGTGCATTGTGTCCGCCATTTCGATACTAGTGCCACTTTGATTGATACCGCTTTGCCCAATCCCGTTCTTCACCCCTTGAGCTCCCAACCGCAACAGTTCTACTACGGTGGCGTGAAGCGATTGGTAAATTTCCGGCTTTCCTTATCTAATGCCACTGATTCAAGCCGCTGGATTTTACGACCTGATTCGGCAAATGCTATGCAGGACACACTTTCATTTTATTATCAACGGCAACTCCATTTTCTGTCCAATGCTTGTGGCTATACTTATTTTTACCATCTAGATAGCATCCAAAGTACCCGCAATGCTATTGATTCAATACGATTGGAGGCTGCTGACGTGACCAACGATGCCAATGTAGAACATCTGAAAATTATCTTCAAATAAATGACAAAGGCACTGTTTCATTCCTTAGCTGCTTTAAAGTACCCGCCAAAGCTCTTCCTAATACTAGCGATTGCAACCGCATTACAGCTATTCGCAACAACGAAATTAGCGGCTCAGGTTGATAGCTCTTTGAAAACAAAGGACACACTACATCCCCGCCTGGGGCATCAGCTAAGGCTTAGTTTTGATCTATCCCGACCGGTGATGAATCAAATACAGTCCACCCATAACGGATACGAGGCTGCTGTGGACTACTACTTTAAAAATGAGCTCTATTTTGTACTAGAAGGCGGTGCGGGCAGTGCCACTTACGACTATCCCGACTTGAGCTACCAGACCAATAGTGCTTTCTTTCGCCTCGGTTTTGACAAGACTTTACTGAAACGAATGAACAGAAAGGACTGGGACATGGTGTTTATGGGGATGCGCTATGGCATGTCTTCAGTACAAAGACAAGAAGCCGCCTATTCACTTGTGGACTCTGTCTGGGGAAGTACGAACGGCATCATCCCAGCAAAAGACTTCCTTGCCTATTGGTTGGAATTGACCGGTGGGGTAAAAGTTGAAGTCTTAAGAAACATCATGCTCGGCTGGAACATACGGGCACGTTTCCTTCTGAATGGCCGAAGCTTTACCGAGCTTTCCCCCATTTACATTGCCGGCTTTGGCCGTGGCGACAAAACCACCGTCTTTGACTTCAACTTCTATGTCGCCTACACGTTCCGATGGGGTGGTAGTAAACACTAAAAAAGCCACCGAATCGGTGGCCTTTTTACAAAAATCAAAATCAGGATTACTTCTTGGTAAACATGGCCATCAAATCGCTAAGATCTGCATCGCCATCACCATCTTTATCAAATCCCATTTTAGATCCGATAGAACTAATAGTGTCCATGATACCACCACCGCTGGGCTGGCCCGCTGCTGCACCCGCAGTTGCAGGAGCTGCTCCACCACCCATCAAGGAACCAAGGATATTAGTGATACTAAATGATGACCCTGCCTCAGCATTTTGAGAACTATTCATCAATTTGCCCAATACTGTTGGGATAAGAGAAATGGCCAAAGCCTTTGCTGCACCACTGTTCAGCCCAAATTTTTCCATTAGGCTACCGGAAAAATTATTGGCTACTTGCTGTACTGCTGGGTGATTATTATCACCGCTCTGCACGCCTTCAAAAAGGCCTTTAAGTGCACCGGCACCACCAGATTGTAGCATTCCCTGAAGGCCGCTAAAAATAGAGGAAGAAGCCTCCTGCATCACTGCGTCATTTTGCTCATTGGGTACAGCAGGATTCTCTACTACAGCCTGTTGGCCGGCTTGTTTCACTAGGTTTAATAATTCGTCTAACATTGTTTGATTGGTTTTTGTTGGTAAAATTGATTGGATGATTATGCTTTTGGCGCTTCCTTAGGGATACGCAATACCTGACCAGGATAGATTTCGTCAGCATCTTTGATCATAGGTTGGTTTGCCTCTACGATCTTCGGATAGGCAGCACCATTACCATAATACTTGGTAGCAATAGCCCAAAGGGTGTCTCCCTTTTGGATTTCATAAGTGTCCGAATCGGGTTCGGCAGCTGCTTCAGGAGCAGCAATCGTCAGTTGGTTGTTCACATTGGTAATGCCCATTACATTGCCCGCCATCAGCGAAACTTTCTCCGCATCAGCTTTGGTTGCCGCCTCACCAGTGATCGTAATATCACCCGGAGCATTGAGCTTCACATCCAAATTTGCAATGTTGATGCCTAAGCTACTGATATGCGCCTTTATCGCGTCAAGCTGTGTCGTATTCAGTTGCTGCACTGGTTGGCCGGCTTCGGCATCTTTGTTACCGCCAAAAATCTTTTTGCCTGCATTGGCAAGGAAGGAAAAGAGTCCCATGTTTTTTGTGTGTTTGTTTTTATTTAGGTGAATGAAAGACTATGTTGTTACAATTCTTGAACCAAACTGTTACTTTTCTTCAATAAAGTGGAAATTTCTTTTTCCCGCTTCCGTACTTGCAAACGGGAGCTTGAAAATAACCATTTATCTTTAAGTTGACTAAGACGATCTTTTGGCGGAAGAAAAATCAATCGTTTCAACCAATTGAACGCTACATAATGTCGAAAAGTTTTTGATAGCTTGACGAAATAAATTACCAAACCCGGTCCGGCCCCATCTACAAGCTGTTCCAATTCTTTCAGATTAGTAAAGGAAGAAATGACGATTACAGTTCCTTGTTTAAGGTCAAAATACCGATCCAAGGTTTTGTCCTGATGCCAGGAACACGCACTCACCATGTTAGCTACTTTATTGCTACTCCCTTCCGTGCTCGGAACGGTCTGATCCGGGATGTACCGAATCTCAAATTCCTTAGCCGATAAGCTATCAAAGACCGTCCAGACATTATTTTTAAAATAGTTCAACATTTCCCTGCCATAGCTACTATTCGCCAACGACAAGGGAAGGTCAGAATAAAACGTCGCATAAAAATAGAGGTGCGAAGCATATGGCTCAAACCGTTCCGGTATGCGTACTACTAACTCTCTGTTTTTTGCATAAACTTTCCAGACAATCCTACGCACATCATCTCCCGCTTCAAAATCTTTATAGTTTAAATGTTCTCCTTCCACCCGCCGCATTTGGTCGATCCGAATATCAGTAGTTTCCGTTTTTCTCGGTGCCACTTCTTGCTCTGTCTGCTGCACCAGTACTGGACTTTGATGAAAATGACCAGCAACTTGCTCTGGTACCGCAAAGGAAAATAAGCGGAGCATATCTTCAAAAAACACAAAGCCACCACGAATCTGATACTCTTTGATGTCCGGTAGCTGCAACCTACTTTTCCCTTGAATTGCTTTCCGCCAAATGCTTCCTTTCTTGCGCAAATTGCTGAGTAAGGGAAATTTGTCCGTTACCTGAAAGTCATCATAAAACAACCTTCCTTTTACGAACCCAAGTATAGGCCGAAATGCACCTTCCAATGCAGCATTTAAAAATACCCGATTATCCTTCCCTGGCCTGCGCTCCATTGAAAATTCCAATTGCAAACAACTCTGCTTCTTTTTCTTCAGCCAGATATAATAGAGCCACGCGCCTAGCGTGCTAAGTACCGATAAAACAATAAATGCAAGCGCCACCCAAAACGCAATTTTTGCAAGCAGCAGAATGAAGGGTAGCATATTGTTGACGCTACTGACTTCATCTGAGTTTTTGGGAAGTACCGGTTGTTCAAAAAAATATTTGCGCGACAGGTAGAGCACTAATACAAGCAAGAGGGTATTAGTGGTGAAAGGGATAAATTGTAGATAGTACTTTAGTTTTCTACGAAGGGTGGTCCACATGGCAAGCGGAAAGATATAGGCTAACTTGATTGCTGATTCGTTAAAAGCTGAATTTTTCCCTTTTCCCAAAAAGACCATCCGTCAAATCAGATGTTATTGTTGGAATTCAGCATTCCAAATTTGCTTTAAACAGGCTATAAAAAACTTAAACTTCCGCGTTCTGAACTTTGAAACAGTACTGAAGTTGCACGGCAAAACCGGAAATAAGCAACTATGAGTTCTAGCTTTAATTAGTCCCAGTGTTGGCTGCTTTCCCCTGGCCTCAGCTATAGTTTTGCTACATATTGAACAATAAGGTAAGGCATAACTAAGGATACTTTTACAGCATAGGTTTTATTATTCTTTCTAAAAAGGAAGTAGTCATCAACACCAATAGCTTTTCCAATGCCAGTGATATTTTCTATAAATGGGCAACTGCTGTTAGGAAGCCTAGCTGCATATTCACTTTGAAAAATCTGAGCCGTATCGGTAAAGGCAACAAATGGAATTGTGACGGTATCCAGAGTACCATGCTGAAAAAAGGTACCACTAAGCTCCCAATCCTTTGGTGTAGCTACATTCGTGTATCTATATCGCAAGGTATCATTCACAACCGAACCGCAAACAATCGTATCAATATCATAGTACTGATGTTGGACTTGAATTGGCGCAGACCAGCCCGACGAAAGGGCAACAACCGAAAATTTGCTTTCCCTGTAATAATGTCCTGAATTATACAAGCCACGAAAGGAGATATCATTAACTGAATCCTGATCTATATCTACAGCAAGCACACCCTGGCCGCTAACGATAGATGCCGAGTCATTCAACTCGACAATTCCGTTACTATTGGGTCCTGGTCCATCTTGCTGTTTACAGGAAACGATTCCAATAAAAAATATCAATGCAAGAAACGAACAACTTCGAAGGGCATTACAATAGCGAGAACCTAAAATTATCAACCTGAATTTATTTGAAGTCACGGGCTAAACTTAATAATGGTAATAAAGATAAAACTCATCTGCGACTCAGATACCGACAAAATTAAAACGACGAAAGGTCACGAAAATATCACCTAATCAACCTGCGAAGTACTGCTTAACTGAGCGTACAACTGAACACATTCCACTGCCTCCCGCACATCATGCACCCGCAAGATATTGGCACCTTTTGTCAGCGCGAGCATGTTCAACGCAGTGGTTCCATTTAATGCCTGCCTAGGACTAATACCCAGGGTACGACAGATCATAGATTTCCTGGAAACCCCTGCTAGCAAAGGCCGCCCAAGGATCTGGAAACAAGAAAATTGATCCAATATTTCAAAATTATGGGCCACTGTTTTACCAAATCCGAAGCCTGGATCAAGGACAACATCTTTTATCCCCTCGGCGGCACAGCGATTACTTACTTGCTTCAGATACGCTAATATCTCCTGGGTCGCATGGGTATAGCTAGGTGCAAGCTGCATCGTCTCCGGTGTGCCCTGCATGTGCATGGCTATGTAGGGCACGGACAGCTTAGCCACGGTTGCCAACATACTGGGATCAGTACCCGCACTAATATCATTAACGATATCAGCACCCGCTTCCACCGCCGCTTGGGCAACATTTGCCCGATTGGTGTCAATTGACAGCCAACAGTCAGGATGCTCCGACCTAATTAATTTGATGATCGGAAGTACGCGCTGCAACTCGTCCTCCAGACTTATGGCTTGCGCACCCGGACGAGAAGATGCACCACCAATATCCAGTAGGGTAGCACCATCCTGAAGCATTTGGGTAGCTTGGCTCAAGATTGTCGCTTGCTCCATACTCGAAGAATAGAAGCTATCGGGCGTAACATTAAGAATGCCCATCACAATAGGTTGATTCAAGCCCAACAATCTTCCCTTGGAACTTAGCGAAGCTGCAACATTCAATACCGTATTTTTGAAACCCATCTTTCTCCAAAGTAAATGCAGGACAACGGCATCGCCAATTCAAATTCTACCGTGCAACAAACAAGCCAACAATACCATAATATACTTGCGCATTGCAAAGAGCTTTTCCTAAAAAAAACAGTGGACTATGGCACTTCCTGGCGCGTTTTACGACCCATATCAATAGTGGATCAAATCTATATTAAAGCATGGCGTATCCGTCAAATTCAAGAGACGGGCACACAACTCATTTCCGATTCCATTGAAAGTGAATTTGTAGGCATTGTTAACTACAGCCTTATTGCCCTCATCCAAAGCGCAGCTCAGCATAACGAAGATTGGGACTGGTCGCCGGTACAAGCAACCTCTGCCTATGACCTTGCTTGCAACACAGTCACATCACTCATGCTCCAGAAAAACCATGACTATGGCGAGGCATGGCGAGCAATGAGCCAACAATCCATTGTTGATTTAATCCTTGTTAAACTGTTGCGGCTAAAGCAAATCATTGCCAATGATGGGCGTACCATTGCCTCAGAAGGGATGGACGCCAACTTCCAAGACATTGTGAACTATGGCATTTTCGCGTTGATCCTTTTAGACGAAGCCAAAATGCATCAATAACTAACTTTTGATTTTCTATTCCATCTAATCTTTACTAACAGACATGACTACTTCAGTAAACAACTCCAGCAAGTCAGGCCTCAACATTATTCTGCAAATTCTACGAGTGCTGCTTGGTGCGCTTTTTATCTTCTCCGCCATAGTAAAAGCGAATGACCCCAGCGGATTAGCGAATAAAATGACCGAATTCTTTGAGCCAGCGGTCTTGGATATCCCTTGGCTCATACCACACTCCCTTGCATTTTCCATCTTGCTGATTAGTTCAGAGTTTGTGTTGGGCGTAACCCTCCTCATAGGCTTTGCCTGGCGCTTTTTCTCCTGGCTCATGCTGGGCATCAACCTATTTTTTACGTTCCTCACAGCTTATATTTACTATTGGGACGTTATCAGACATTCGGCTAAAGTGCGCGAGTGTGGCTGCTTTGGTGATTGTATTCCCATCTCCAACTCCGAAACTTTTTGGAAAGATGTCATCTTGTTGGCTATTGCCATCCTGCTCTTTATTTTCAGAAAGCGTATTCGCCCACTTTTTCCAAAATATCCCAATACTGCCGTTTTTATCCTCTCCATATTCTTTGTCCTGGGCGTGCAATGGTGGGCTATGGAGCACCTTCCCTTCCATGACTGTATGCCGTATAAAGTCGGTACCAATATCTGTGAAGGCATGAAAGCGCCATCTACCTGCATTCAAGACAGTGTCGAGATGGTGTTTGTGTATAAACATAATGGCAAGCTCGAGGATGTGACCATGGATAGAATTGGCGAGATTGACAGTACTTGGGAATATGTGGACAGAAAAGATAAAATTGTCCGTAAAGGCAATGGCCTATGCGACCCGCCCATCAAAGACTTCGTCATTAGAGACTATGCCGGAAACGATTTTACCCAAGCAATGTTGGATGAACCCGGATATAAATTTCTACTCTTCCTCAAGGATCCGGAACACGCCCGAAAAGACAATATTGAAACACTGAGAGCTTTATCAGTAGCTGCACAAGCTAAAAATATCCCGATTTACATTCTCTCCAGTGGAAGCAAAGAAGCCAACGCTGAATGGCAAAAATGGGCAGCATTATCTTCTTCGGAAATATACGGATTTGACCAAGTGGCGAGCAAAACTGCTATGCGCACCGACCCGGGACTCATGTTGGTACAGGGCTGTGTGATCCGTGGAAAATGGAGTTTCCGCGATTATCCCAAAAGTCTGGAAGCCGCAGGAATAAAATAAATCGTAGTACCACCATACTCAAGACGGTGCTTTGCCCTATTTTAGTGATTCAAAGCTTTGAAAATTGAAGTACCTCCTCCACCGCCTTTTGTACAGCCTAATCGTACTGTGGGGAGTTGCAACTTTGGTTTTCTTTCTGTTCAATGTTTTGCCCGGCGACCCTGCTCGGCTCACTCTAGGACAACGCAGCGACCTGGCCTCCATTGAAGCCACAAAAAAAGCACTCCACCTGGATCGTCCGCTTGGGACTCGCTATGGCTTGTATTTAAATGATCTTTCACCCATCGGCATAACTTCTACAAAACGCTCCGCTGAGGCTCCTGACGGCCAGCACCTTTTCCAGCTTGGCGATAGTAGCTTCCTTTCGCTGAAAGCACCTTACCTCGGGAAATCTTATCGCACCAGAAGGGAGGTGAGCACCATTCTGGGAGAAGGCCTTCCCGGCACCATTGTCTTGGCCTTGTCCGCCATGTTGTTGGCCACAGTTTTAGGCATTACTCTTGGAATTATTGCCGCATTAAAAAAAGATACGGTTTGGGACACGAGTGCAATTGCTGCATCGGTAGCCGGCATTTCTATGCCTTCATTCTTCGCAGGACTCATTATTGCCTATCTGTTTGGCTACCTGCTCCATCGGTTCACAGGTTTTTCCATGACCGGAAGCTTGTATGAATATGACGCCTTCCAAGGTCGTCATCTCGCACTTAAGAATTTGGTGCTCCCAGCAATTGCGTTAGGTGTCCGACCGTTGGCCATTATCACCCAACTTACTAGGAGTGCCTTATTGGATGTCTTAAATCAAGACTATATCAGAACTGCCTATGCCAAAGGTTTGAGCAAAGTAAAAGTTATTTGGCGCCATGCCCTGCCTAATGCCCTAAATCCCGTTGTTACCGCCATTTCCGGCTGGTTGGCAGAACTATTGGCGGGCTCTTTTTTCGTTGAGTATATATTTGGATGGAAGGGTATAGGAAAGATCACAGTAGATGCTCTGGACAAGTTTGATTTCCCCTTAGTGATGGGGGCAGTGTTGCTCACCGCGCTGATCTTCATTATCGTCAATTTCCTTACAGACTTGCTTTATAGCCTACTTGACCCAAGAGTGCGGCTTTGACTGCAATTTCTTACCGGTAACATTTCATTACAACAAATAGGCAATTGCCGCATCTGGCTTGAAGATAATACTTGGATAATTTACACTTGCCACTACCTTCGCCAGTGGGATGACCTTTGCTTTTTCAATCCTAATGTTGGGAATAAGTGGAACGCTATGTTTTGTCCTCCTATATGTCTATGTCTTCTTGGTAACCAAAGACCAAAACAGACCAATATCCGAAATAGAAATAGGTGAAAAACATGGGGTATCTGTGGTGATATGCGCGCATAACGAAGCAAAAAACCTACGGCAGCATTTGCAAAAAATATTGGAGCAGGACTACCACCACGAACAAATACCCCGATTCGAAGTTGTTGTTGTCAATGATCGCTCGGAAGATGATTCAATACGGCTGCTAGAAGAATTTCAGCAGATCTGGCCACAACTTACCGTTGTTACCATTTCCGCAGATGAGCCCCGTACATTTCCGGGCAAAAAATATGCCTTGGCCAAGGGGATCCAAGCTGCAAAAAATGATTGGCTCCTTTGCACCGATGCTGATTGTACGCCCGCCAGCAGTAAATGGTTGCAGATGATGGTAGCACCATTACAAAATGGTAAAGAAATAGTTGCCGGCCTCGGTGCATTTAAAACTGAAAATAGCTGGCTCAATACATTTGTGCGTTATGAAACGCTGCATACCTTTCATTCGCTACATGCCTTTGCTGCTGCGGGTCTTCCGTATATGGCAGTAGGCAGAAATATGGCATTTCACCGATCTGTTTTTGTCAAAGCACAACAACACCCGGCTTGGACGAAAATACCCTCAGGTGATGATGACCTGCTCGTTTCATTTTGTGCTACTAAAGACAACTTTGCCGTCGTCCAACATCCCGATTCCTTTACCTGGACTGAAGCCGAAAAGACATTAGGTAGCTACCTGCACCAAAAGCAACGGCATGTTTCAACAGGAAAATT
>JAFDYA010000035.1 GCA_018267675.1 Bacteroidota bacterium | reverse complement strand
CTGGTACAATATGTACAAGAGGTTATTCCATCAGCCAATGTTCGGGTATGGCAAATAGTATAACTCCCATATGGTACAATTATTGAAATGTTACCAACGCCAGAATATATAGTAGATGAACCATTTGAGACTACATAATTATCTGTAACACCAGGGGGTGGTGGGCCAATAGCAAAAACATTAAGTATTGCATTTGTTCCATTCGACAATAGTTGAGATGTAAAGAATGCATTACAGTCTGAATTTGTATCGCCGGGATAAACAATCATACCATTTAAATCACAGCAAATAGTTTTGCAAGTTGTGCAGGTTGAAGTATTTCCCTGATCATCTTGTGTAGTAATTGTATGGCATAATGTATAAGATCCATAGGGTTTAAGGTAGGTAGTTCCCTGGTTGAGTGTTTGTATTGTGAAACCGTCGCTCAAGGTCCAAGTTTCTGATACAAATGGATCGCTATAGTTTCTTAGAAACGAAAGAGCAGCATCGGTGGAGGAATGAGGTGAGAAGAATTCACTAAAATCTGAGTTGCAAGGAGCCTGAGGACATTTTGATATAAAATGTTCAATCCCCGTCGGTTCACTAGGCATAAACACACCCGATGAATTGTAAGAACAGAAATATACATCGTATGCAATTGAAGGAGACAGTGTGGTATAACTTGTTACATCATAGGTGATTTCGCTTCCAACTATTTTGACTGGGTCAATAGGATGAAAACTTGTAGCTCCGTTAAAAGGTGACTTAGAGAGCCACAATTTCGGGGTTAAGTGCCAAAAAGACATATAAATACCGAAATTCGGATCTGTGATATGCCACTTAACAAAATAGCTAGTTGATCCATCTCTTGTTTCACTATACCAGCAAGCTGTTCCTTCTGTTGATGGGAGTCCAGAAAGGTTGCACGGCGTCGAAGCTACCTTTGGCTGCATAAAGTGCTGGTTCAATAAGGCATGGCCAACAGTATAAAAGTTCGTTTTGCAATAAACTGTGTACGGCGCACCTACTCCCAAACTAATTGGGATTAAATAGGTATTAGATTTTCCTGGGGAAAATGTTGCTGTACCTACAACATTTGAAGCTCGATCATAAACGGTAAACGAATAGTCAAATGTACCAGGTAAGAGGGAGTTATTAAGTCCTGTCCAATAGTTAGATGCTACACTAGCAATTACAAAAGTATTGCCAGCACCATCATTTGTGTAGCAGGGATTGGATTCTAAAGCTGCCGCAAAAAAAGCAAATGATTGTGCTGGCTTTAATACTGATAAAATAGAACAAATTAATAATATTATTAATTTACCCCCCCAGCTTTCTGTTTATATGCATATTGTTATTTAATTATTAATTAAATTATATTATTGAATTTATTTCACAATTGTGAATTGAGTAGCTGTTTTCCCTTCTTCTGTTTCGATTGAAACGCTATAAATACCAGAAGTCAAATTATTGGTTGGTATATTAATTTGATTTTTCCCATGGTTCATAACTGAATTCGATACCACGGAAACAACACGACCTGTAGCATCTATAATTTTTATCATTACAGTTTCGTTTCTTTCCAAATTGAAGTTCACGTTTACGTAATTAGAAGCAGGGTTTGGAGAAAGAGAAACATTATTCACTGTATTGAAATTATTAACAGCTAATTGCCCATCAATATTGATATTGTCCATAAAGGCATAATGCCCTCCATCGTTTGTTCCTTTAACTTTAAGAATCATATTACTAGATTTCTGGGCAATCAAATTGATCTTCGCGTGTTTCCAATCAGCGGCTTTTTTGGGAACAAATGCACCTGATGCTGGTGGCGCGGTAGTAGAAAGTGTCGCTCCTGATTTCTTCCAAACTGAGGTCCAGGTGGTTCCACAATCTTTAGATACTAGAACATCTACATCATCATTCTTTCCAGATACATTAGCATAAGAATAGTCAAAATCTAAACTTAATGTAGTTGCTGCCGATGTATTAAAATTGCCGATGATTACCTCTTCGCTTTCACCTGTATTCATTTCAGGGAAACCAAATAGAAGTGCACGACCTATATTCCCGTCAGCACCAGTTAAAACATAACTTCCAGCAGCTTTAAATGGACGAATAGTTTGATCAGAAGAAATCATCTTGCCTGGTAGATCATCTGATGCTTCAAAATCTTGCTTATATGCGCCAGTCGTTGCGTTTCCAGAACTGAAAATGCTGAATAAGGAGTCGTCGCTCACATTGTTTGCAGGGTAAGAGTCGCCAGCAACAACTACTTCAAAGTTATAAGGTGTAAAAACTGAACCAGCAAAACTTGGTATCGTCACAGTTGTCTTGGCCATTGGAGCAAGACTACCTGTCCACGGATATGTAGCGACTACAGTAGTCCCGCTCTTAACTTTAATAGTAGCACTGGTTATTGTCTGTGTCTTGCTATAGTTTTGAAAAGAAAGTTGGGGCGACGCATTACAAATGAAGAATGGAATACCTGTATAGACAACCGGCTTTGCATCAACAGTGCTAGATGGAGCATAACTTGGACAACCTTGGTTTACAATATCAAGCCAGTAGCTTTCGTTACCCATTGTTGAGCCATATCCTGCGTTGACAGAACGTACAATACGATCACGGCAAATAACAGTAAAGGAAGGAAATCCACCGTACAAGTAGTACTTATTTACTGAAGTGTTGTCAATAAATGGATAGTTGGTACCGGTTACCCAATCGCCTTGGGAATAAGTTGCGGTTGAAGAACCTGAACTTGTGCCGTGTAACTGAGCTGTTGTATTGGTTGCCTCACCTTCGATAAAAAGCACTTTTATTTTCTTTGCTTGAATTGTGCCATTAGTACCATAGTGATCGGTTAGCTTATCAAAAACATGGCTATTATGTGCCGACCAGCAGGGACCACACCATGCTGCAGACACGTCAATGATCACGGCATAGCCAGAATCTAGGTAGGAATAAAGGTGATGAGATTGCCCATTAATGTCGGTTAATGTGAAATCTGGAGCAATGTCACCAACTTTAACGTTTTGCGCAAATGCAGCCATTGAGGCAAGCAATACGAATAGACTAGTAAAAATTGTCTTTTTCATGTTTGATTTTTGATTTTGTGTTGCCGAAATTAGGACTTCTTTCAATACTGCAAGCATTTTTTTTGTAAAATTCGTCCTCTTAACAATTGGCTTACTATCTTTGCCGCGCAATTGCGGCATTTGGCCGCCTCGGGGTGCCCCAAACATGGGAGCTGAGATGATACCCGCTGAACCTCGACCGGATAATGCCGGTTAGGAAAGATACTAGAAAGCTAGCACCAATTGGCTTTTTGGTTTGCACAGCGGTATTGTTTAGGGTCTTTTGTTTGGTGCAGCTCGGTTTTTTTCACCGGCTAAAACCAAACAAATCGTGCGCCAGTCAGCAGCCATTTTTTTCCTCCTTCTTTTCTTTTTTCCTTTTAGGGTTCTTGCCCAGTCGGAAAGTACCGATTCGCAAGCGGTGGATCAAATCAAAATCCATGCTCTTGCTCCTGTTGAAGTGAGCGCAATTCGCGCCGGAAGTAATGCCCCCTATATAAAAACCGAAATAAAGGGAGCGGCACTACAGCAGAACAACTTGGGTCAGGACCTTCCGATGTTGCTTCAATACACACCGGCTGTGCTCGTCACATCGGATGCTGGTGCTGGTGTTGGTTACACCGGCATTCGCCTTCGTGGCTCTGATGGTACTCGGATCAATACTACACTCAATGGCATCGCCGTGAATGATGCAGAAAGTAGTACCACCTATTTTGTTGACCTCCCCGATTTGGCTTCGTCCACATCGTCAATTCAAATTCAACGTGGGGTTGGCTCCTCTACCAATGGTGCCAGCGCTTTTGGTGGGAGCATGAGTATTTCCAATTTAGAATTTGACACGAAACCCAATGCTCGGCTCAACCTAGCTTACGGCTCTTTTAATACTCAGAAATATACCGCATCGGCAGGCACCGGACTCCTCCCCGGAAATGTGGCCTTTCAGGTGCGGCTCTCCAAGATCAGCTCGGACGGTTTTGTAGATCGCTCCTTTTCCAATTTGACCTCTTTACAACTACAAGGTCTGTGGCTCATTTCAGCAAAAACCAGTATTAAAGCCCTGGCACTGCTCGGGGAGGAACATACCTACCAAGCTTGGAATGGTGTGCCGGAAGAAAAGCTTCGTGGTTCCGACTCCGCGCTCCGCGCACATTATGAAAACAATCTTGGGAGCCTATATTATAATACTGCCGATTCTCAAAATCTTTTCGGATCCAATCCCAGAACCTACAATTATTTCAGCTACCAGAACCAAACTGACAACTATCGCCAGAACTACTATCAGGTTTTTTTAGATCACAAATTTTCAAACAAGCTCAGTGCACACCTCGGCTTATTTCTAACCCGCGGAATAGGGTATTATGAAGAGCTGAAGCCCCAGGAGAAGTTTGCTAGTTATGGCCTGTCTGCCTTTGTGCCCACAATCGGCGATACGATGAAGCGGACGGATTTGGTGCGCCGCCTTTGGTTGGACAATTACAATTATGGAACTGTGTTTTCTTTGTCTTGGCAACCATCAAGGGTGTGGAATATATTATGGGGTGGTAGTTGGAGTCAATATCAAGGGAAGCACTATGGCAAGGTGATTTGGGCGCAATATGGCGTGCCAAATGACTATCAGTGGTATAACCTGGATGCCCAGAAAAACGATTTTAATTCCTACCTAAAGACCGAATACAAAGCCAGCAAGCAGCTACAATTGTTTGCAGAAGCACAAGTACGAACATTGGGCTATTTCATGAATGGTTTCCGGAAAAATCCGGATTTGCGACCCGCGGTAAGCTATACCTTTTTTAATCCCAAAGCGGGCTTCAACTACAAGATTCAGGACAATGTACTCCAACACCAGCGCGTATTTGCATCGATTGCCGTGGCCCACAAGGAGCCCAATCGGGATGATTTTGAAGCGGATTCCTCCCATTTGCCACAGCCGGAACGTTTGATAGACTTTGAGGCTGGCTATGCTTTCAAGAATGATAATTGGAGCATTGGCCTCAATGCCTACTTTATGGACTATAAAGACCAACTCATCCTCACCGGAAAAGTGAATGATGTTGGTGCTTATACTCGAGTGAATGTTCCGAACTCGTTCCGTACAGGATTGGAAGCAGAAATAGCTTGGCAAGCCTTGCCCTGGCTCAATATTTCAGGCAATCTGGCGTGGTCGCAGAACAAGATAAATAGCTTCACCGAGTATGTGGATAATTATGACGATGGTTCCCAAGTTGGCATCCATCATACCAACACGGATATTGCATTTTCACCTAACCTAATCGCTGCGGGCGGCTTCAGCATTAGTCCGTTCCAAACGGGCTTCAGCAAGAATCTTGAAATTGGAATCCTAGGTAAGTATGTAGGCAGGCAATATCTCGATAATACAAGCAATAAGCAACGAAGCATTGATCCCTTTGGGCTTTGTAACCTCCGGCTACATTATACCTTGACCACAAGCGTTGCCAAAACGATAGGGATCACCCTACTCCTCAATAATGTCTTGAACAAGCAATATGAGAGCAATGGCTACACGTATAGTTTCATCTATGGGGCGACAACTACTACACAGAACTATTACTTTCCACAAGCCGGTTTCAATGCTCAAATAGGCCTCTCTTTCGTGTGGTAAGCTTCCTATGCGGTGCAAAAAAAGACTAGATAAATAGAACCCTTGTCATTAAAGGTTTTTGGGCAAAAGTTTTAATATTGCAAGCCTTGTCACCGACAAACAATTTTATTGACATTTAACCTGCGCCTGCATTATGGATTCTGAACAATTGAAACAACCCGAGCATCAAGCCGAAGTACCGGAAGTGACCCCATCAAATATCCCAGAGATAAGTACGCCAATGGCAGCACCAGAGGCTACTGGAACTGCATCTGCACCCAACTCAGAGCCCTCTGAGCAGCCTGTGGTGGCGGAATCTACTACGCCGGCAACTTTAGAATCTGGGCTAAGCCTAGAGGAAGATCTACAGGCTTTTGCCAGAATTAAAGAAGATGGAACGCTCCTGTTAAAGGCGACACCATTTTCTACCGAAAGAGTATTGGCCACACTGCAGAGCAGTACTGCCGACGCAGTATTGCATTCACTAAAAGAACGGTTCAAAGACCTAGCAGCAAAAGTGGATGAACTGGCAAAAGAGTGGGAGGCAACCGAAGATAAAGCTAAGTTGGGTAGTAAAGTGGCACGGATCACCGACTACCTGCAACATGCTGTCGCAATTGGTGATTTCTTACCGCTCTATCAACAAGCTGCACGCTGGGACAATCATCTGCAAGGCCTTACGGAGAAAGGGATAGCGGCAAAACGTAGCATCGTGGAGCAAGCAGAAGCTATTGCAAATGGCGCCGAGGTGAAAGATATCATTATGACCCTCCGTGATCTTGCAGAGCGATGGAAGAAAATCGGACATACCGACAAGGATAAGGATGACGAGTTGTGGAAACGCTTGGAAGTGGCTCGCGATAAAATCTATGAACAACGCCGCCTCAACCATGAAGCCGAGATAGCCGAGCTCAATAATAAGCTGGACCTGAAGATGGAAATCGTGGAGAAGGCGGAGCAATTTGCCGCATCAGAAGATTGGAAAGATGCTACTGAAGGGTTTAAAGTACTCCTAGAGCAATGGAAAGAAATCGGGCACACCTTCAATGATAAGAACGAAGCACTTTGGCAACGATTTATTACCGCAAAAAATGTCTTCTTCGACCGGAAAAAGCAGCACTATGAAGTGATTCATGAAGAGCAGGAAAAGAACTTTGAAGCAAAGAATCTACTCGTACTCGATGCAGAGCAACTAGCCAATAGCACCGAATGGAATAAGACAGCCAATGCCTTTGATGCATTGATGGATAAATGGAAGGAAATAGGCAGGGTGCCCCGCGAAAAAGAAAATGAACTATGGGACAGGTTGAACAAAGCCAAAGACATTTTCTACAAAGCCAAACGACAACATTTTGCTACGCTAAAAGTGACTTATGATGACAACTATGCCCAGAAAATGGCACTCATCACCCGTGCAGAGCAACTCCAACGCTCAATGGATTGGCGGAACGCTACCGATGAATTTGGCGAACTAATGGAAGAATGGAAGAAAATCGGTGCAGTAGCTCGGGAACATAGTGAACCCCTCTGGGAACGCTTTACTAAAGCAAGACGCTCATTTTTTGACAGGAAAGATGCAGACAGGGACAAACGGCGAGCTCATTATGACCGTACCCAAAATGACCGAATTAGTCAAACGGAAGCTTTCCTTCGGCAATTAAAACAAGAGATTAAGGAAGATGAAGAAAACCTTGCAGACCACCACGAATCATTAAGCAAGCTTGGCGACTCCAAGATTGATAGACAAATACGAGCCAACTTAGAAAAACTTATTGAACAAAGCGGTCCACGAGTCGCTAAGAAGTTGGAAAAAATAGCTGCAGTAGAAGCGCAATTAGCGGAACTCAATGCCGCGAAAAAAGGCAAGCAAAAAGGAGACAAAAGAGATAAAGCCGACAGAAATACTCCTACAACACAGCCTATAGAAAGAAATTTCTCAGAATCAACAAGCGAAACCATTTCAACGGAAAACCGTCCGCAGGAAGCAAACACAACCGCCCCGGAAATTAACACGGAAATCGACGGAGCTACGCAACAGACCGACGCGCTATCAAATTAGCTAACTGTGCACCGTCCGGAAGGGTTCAATATTTGAAGGCCAAACGGAAAGCGAAAAAAAACAAGGGTTACTCAAATTTTTCATTAACTTTTCACCCGACTTTCCCTGCCATTGCAAAGGCAAAGTCTATTAATTATCTTCACCCGCAAAACGAATTTATAAATGATGGAAAGCGCCACATCGGAAAAGGAAATATCGAATAACGTATCACGGAGGCGGTTTTTGGGCCTTGCCGGCATAGCCGCCGGTACCGGACTACTTTTGTCCACCGTAGGTTGTACAAAAGAAGAGGATCCTGGCACAGATATCGGCAGTGGAGACAATGGCTTGTTGAATTATTTCTATGTGCTTGCCCAGGTCAATGCAGCTTTTTACATCCAAGTAGTTGCTACGCCTTTTTTAGGTATGACACCACAGGAACTACAGATTTTTACAGAAGTTCGGGATCATCATATTGCCTATCGTGAGTTTCTAAAGAATCTCCTGGCAGGTGCGGCAATCGCAGCTCTGGAGCTAGATTTCAGCTCGATCATCTTCCAAAAGCGCACCTCTGTATTGGATAATTCAATTTATTTTGAAGACACCGCTACTTGGGCAGTAAATGGCGCAGGACATTTAGTGAAAAATCCCGACTACCTAACAGCATTTTGCAAAATGGGCTCCGTGATTGCCCGCCACTCCGCAGCCTTCCGCGACATCAAAGCCAGTGGCTCTTTTGCAGCGGAAGAGATCATCAACTCGGTCAACGGATTGGAGCTAAAACGCAGTCCGCAAGAGGTATTGGGATACATTCAATACTTTGTCAAGACTAAACTGAATACACTCAACTTACCCGCTTAGGCTATTAAACTATAAGAACAGAACCGAACATGAACTTTTCTAATATTCTCAACGCAATAGCCCAATCAGACCCAGAAGTATTTGATAGAACGAGCTCCCGCCGCCCAGTCATCCGCAACTGGATGAAAGGTGCCGCCTTAGCAGCTCTTCCCGTCGCCCTGGGTGGCCTTTTTACCAAGGCCTATGGTAAGCGAACTGATGCAATTTCCGATGTACTCAATTTTGCCCTTGGTCTAGAGTACCTAGAGGCAAACTTCTATACTAATGCGGTAATGGCCAGCATAGGTAGTCCGGCAGCCAACAACCCGCTAGTACCTCCAGGCCTGGAGCAACAAGCCATCGTGGAGATTAGAGGGCACGAAATGAAACATGTCAGCTTCCTGAAGCAAACCCTAATTGCAATGGGGGTTGCGCCAGCACCTGAGCCTACTTTTGACTTTACCGCCAATAACATGTTTCCCAATGTCTTTAGTGATTATTCCGTGTTTTTGGCCATCGCACAATTAATTGAAGATACCGGCCTGCGGGCTTATAAAGGTGCTTTACCGTCTTTGATGGGTAACGACATCATCACTTCAGTACTTCAAATTCACTCCGTGGAAGCCCGCCATTCGGCGCATATCCGTACCATGCGGCGCGATAGCCCAAGCGCTATGAATTCCGGAGATATCAAGCCTTGGATTGTAGGTGCCGATAGTAATGTCAGCGGGGGTGTAGGTGCAGGTACCTATACCGGTGAAGACAATACCCAACAAAACGGGATTCAGATCAGTGATATCAACGGTTTGCAAATCAATGTCGATGCCGCGACATCTGCCTTTGATGAACCGATGGAAGCAACAGCCGTAGCCGCAGTACTCTCTCCCTTTATTGTAATCTAGTTTTTCATTTTTTGTTTTTTGTGTAGAAGCACCCGGATTGGGTGCTTTTTTGTGTTGGTTCGGCGGAGAAAAAGTGAACCCAGATGTGACCACAAAAAGGCGCTGCAAAATCTGGGTTGAACGATCAGGAAGTTTGAACAACTCACCAGCCCAAGAGCTTCTTCATCTTCTCACCAACTTCAGTCTCCATCAGCCAATCTTTCACTGCTTTCAAACGAGCATTGGCCGGAGTGTCTTCTACAAATGAAGGGGCTAATACACTGAGCTCTTCCCACATCCATCGCGTAGCCGGGCTTAGCCTATCCTGGATCCCTCGCATACCAATGGCTTGAACCAAGGTAAGCCCCTGCACTGCCAATACTTCAAACGTATTTTCGATCACTCGGGCACATGCCGAAGCCGCATTGGTACCCATACTCACGATATCCTGATTGTCGTTGTTGTTGGGAATGCTATGAATGTATAATGGTGTACTTAGTGCTTGATTTTCGGCCACATTGCTCACCGCAGGATATTGCATACCCTGTATGCCAAAATTGAGGCCGAGTCGCCCGGCATTCACAAATGGAGTAAGCTTCTTATTCAGCGCAGGATTGAGTAAAAAATTGAGTTGTCGTTCCGCCAACATGGAGAGCTTGGTCACCGCAATTTTTAGCTTGTCCATTTCCAATGCGATATAGTCGCCATGAAAATTGCCGCCATGCAAGATGTTTTGCGTGCGATAATCAATAATCGGATTATCATTTACACTGTTTAGCTCCCGCTCAATCACGGTAGCGGTATTGTCAATCGTTTCATAAACCGGACCAAGGATTTGTGGTACACAGCGCAGGCTATAATACTCTTGAACCTTATCTTCCAGCACATCTTCGGTCACTTTCTTTTGGTAAAGGTGCTCCGCCCGTTTCCGCATCAAGCCACTTTTCCGTGAGATAGCCCGCATGGACGCCGCAACAATCTGCTGTCCAGGATGCTTTTTTGCCCCGTTCAATTCTTCGGAAAAATGGTCATCATAGGCTTCCATGATTTCATTCACCATCATGGAGAAAAGGATACTCCCCGTAAGTAGCTTCCGCGCATGGAGTACATTGATTGCACCGATACCCGTCATACAGCTCGTACCATTGAGCAAGCCCAATCCTTCCCGAATATGAATGCGGAGGGGCTGAAGCTTGAGTTGGGCATAGACATCTTTTGCATCTTGGATTTTTCCTTCGTACCACATCTCGCCCTCCCCAATAAGGCCAAGTGCTAGTTGTGCCAATTGCACCAAATCGCCAGAAGCACCCACACCACCATGTGCATAGATGCAGGGATAAGCACCGGCATTAATTAAGGCCGTCATCACCTTTATCAAGTCCGGATGGATACCACTGTAGCCCAGCAGCATCGTATTGAGCCGCGCCAGCATAGTTGCTCGCATCTGTAGCGGTGTGAGTAGTGCACCCATTCCGGAGCAATGGCTCCGAATCAAGTTATATTGTAGTGCCTCACGATCGGCATCATTAATTCGGTATTGTGCCATAGGGCCAAAGCCGGTATTGATGCCATAGATGAGCTTATCCTGCGAAAACGCTCTGAGAAATTCATAACTCTTTTGGAGTTCCGCTGCTGCGTCATCCGTCACTTGGATGGGCTGCTGTTCTACGACTATTTGATTGAGGCTTTCTAAAGTAAGTGTGCCGGTGCCGAGCGAGATAGGTGTGGACAATGGTGCTAGGTTGTGGGTGCTGAGAAAAATGGTATTGGAGTATCGATGACAAAATGAAATTGTTGATGCGTGAAAAAAGCATTCAGGCCCAACTATTCCATTCCCTACTATCATTCCCAAAAGGAGTTGCAAAGTAGGTTGTAGCAGGGAATTCTTTAG
>JAFDYA010000034.1 GCA_018267675.1 Bacteroidota bacterium | reverse complement strand
ATTTTGGATTCGTTGCCTGATATGGAATTGTTCATGAGTTTGTCTTGGAGTCTGCGGCGCGAAGGTCAGAAATTCTAAGGGCTTTTTGGGAAGAAAGGCAAAGGATTTTAGAATTAGTCCTGCTATCGCCAATAACCGAGAAGGATACCAGGTTCATTTTTTCTTACTTATAGTTCAATACATACATTCTTTGGATCAGTAAAAAACTTTAGGGCTTCCCAGCCACCTTCTCGACCGATACCCGAGTTTTTGAAGCCCCCGAAAGGAGTCCGAAGGTCGCGGAGGAGCCAACAATTTACCCAGATGATTCCGCTATGTACTTGCGCTGCCATGCGATGAGCTCGGCTCACATCTTTAGTCCAGATACTGGCTGCTAGTCCGTAGTCCGAAGTATTAGCCAATTGTAATGCTTCATCTTCGGTTCGGAAAGATTGCAGGGTGACTACCGGACCAAATATCTCCTCCATATTCGTGCGGCAATGGGCATCCAAACCTTCAAAAATGGTCGGTTGAATGAATAGCCCTTTGGCACATCTTCCTTCAGGATGTACCGATTGGCCACCTAGGAGGAGTCGGCCTCCTTCGGCTTTTGCTTGGTCAATCATGCCCATTACTTTGTCAAAATGCAATTGGCTCACCACAGCACCTTGCTTGTTGTCGGCAACTAGTGGGTCGCCCACAGTTAGTTTGGCTGCTCGTGCAACAAATTCGGCTTTGAATTGTTCATAGATGCTTTCTTCAATCAAAATCCTTGAACCACAAAGGCAAATTTGCCCTTGGTTGGCAAAAGAAGATTGGAGGGTGGTGCGCATCATTTTGTCCCAATCACAATCGGCAAAAATGATATTGGGGTTCTTGCCTCCTAACTCCAACGATAGTTTTTTAAACTGAGGCGCAGCAACAGCAGCAATATCCCGCCCAGCACGGGTAGAGCCGGTGAATGAAATGGCCTTGATGAGCGGATGCGCTACGATAGCACTCCCGCATTTCGGCCCTGCACCATGCACGATATTCAAAACACCACTGGGCAATCCTGCTTCTTTACAAATTATGGAAAGAAGATAGGCGGTCATGGGGGTCACTTCGCTAGGCTTAGCCACCACACAATTGCCGGCAGCGAGTGCTGGTGCAATCTTCCAGGTGAAGAGATAGAGCGGAAGATTCCAAGGAGAGATGCAACCGACTACGCCTATGGGTTGCCGGAGGGTATAGTTTATTGCACGGTCTTCCATGTTGTGGCTTTCGGTGCTGGTATGCAGGAGGCCGGTAGCAAAGAAGCGAAAGTTGGATGAAGCACGAGGGATGTCCACTCTTTTGGAAAGGGATAGCGGCTTGCCGTTGTCGTTACTTTCGGCGAGGGCCAAAGCCTCCAAATTCTGATCAATCAATTCGGCAATCCGATTGAGTATTTTGAACCGTTCCTCAAGTGGTGTCGTGCTCCAGGCAGGGAAGGCAGCTTGTGCTGCACCCGCAGCAAAGTCAATGTCTCGATCGTCGGAGTCCGGGGTCTGGCTGTAGCATTCGCCGGTCGCCGGATTCATGTTTTCTATCCAGGCAGCTCCAATGGCATCCCTGAACGAACCACCTATATAATTCTGAATCTTTGAGGGTGCTGTCAGGTTCATCATACTTGTTTTTATTCCTTTGATTTATTGAGCAGAAATTAGGGGCAAATTTCGCTTTTTATTTTTTGCTATCGGAGTGCAGTGCCAAACAGATAATTAATTGCTCATTTCAGGGAGCTTTGTCAAATAACTGTCAATAAGATATTTCAATAGTATGAATCATTTTATTTGAATTTTAACCTTACCTTTCCCCTTCAAAGCCCGTCTATTAGTATGCCAATGAAGTGTTGTTGTCATTTTTTTAGAATTAGTTCCCTTCTAATTCTGCTTGCTTTTGCCTGTAATACCCGGCTTGCGGCACAGATTACGGCATCGTTTACCATTTCACCAAGCCAAGGTTGTGCTCCTCAAGTAGTTAGTTTTACTAGTACTTCTACCGGCACAATTTCCAGCTATTCCTGGAATTTTGGCAATGGTGCCGCTACCTCCCATTTACAGAACCCTTCAACAACCTATACCTCAGCAGGTACCTATACCGTAACCCTAACTGTGAATGGTACAGGGGGTACAAAGACGGCAAGTGGCACGGTGACGATATATCCTGCGCCTATCGTGAGTTTGAGCTTTAGCCCATCAGCGGGCTGCAACCCCCTTACCGTTAATTTCAGCTCAACCATCAATCCCGGTACAAGTGGTAGTGTCACCCAGCTTTGGGACTTCCGAGATGGCAATACGAGCAGCGGCAGCAATCCAAGTCATACCTATACTTCTGCGGGTACTTTCTTCCCGGCGCTATCCGTCACAAATAGCAAAGGGTGTAGTGCCACTTTTGTGTCCAGCAATTCGGTTACGGTTTACCCAAAACCTACTGTAAGCTTTAGCGGCTACCCTACTGGTTTTTGTACGCCAAGCGGCACGGTGAGCTTCACGGGAAAGGTGGGTAGTGGTTCTTCTCCCTACACCTATTATTGGGATTTTGGCGACGGCGGTGGATATAGTACCGGAGCACTCAGCCCCACGCATAGTTATTATGCAGCAGGTACCTATACGGTGAAGTTGAAGGTTGTCGATGCTAATGGATGTATTGATTCTTCGGTACAAAGTGGCTTGGTCAAAACACACCAGAACAATGCTAGTTTTTCAGGGCCTTCGGTGATCTGTGTATCCAAAGGCTTTGGCCTTCCGGCGGTCTATCCGGTCAATGCAATTTTTAAGAACACTAGTGCAGGGCATACAGTAGGCAATACTTTTTGGGATTATGGGGATTTATTCTACGGCTTTGGAGACTCTGTGGCACATGCCTACACTACTGCAGGCACCTATACCGTGAAAATGGTGACCCAGGTGGGCAATTGCTATGACACGGTGATAAAAACCCTTGTGGTGAATCCCTTGCCCTCCCCATCAATTTCAGTAAATCCGCAGCCAACCTGCCCGGTACCGACTACCGTAAATTTTTCAACTACTGGTAGTACAAGTTACCAGTGGTCGTGGGCATCTGGAGGTTCTGCCAGTGGGGCGACTGCTTCTAAAACATATCTTACCGGCCCGCTGAGAGACACGGTGATGGTTATTGCAACGAATAGTACGGGTTGCTCGGATACCGCAAAAAAAGTATTCAATGTGGATGAAATTAGGATTCAGGTATTGAATCCGTATAAGGGTTGTGTTCCTTTTACTTATAAGCCGAGAGTCCTTCTTTTGGATGCCGTGTCTGGCGATGGGAAATATCCCACTTATACTGCGTCGTCTATTTTTTGGGATTTTGGTGATGGCGACACCCTTACGGCTGATACGCCAACTCATGTCTATACCCAGCCGGGTGTCTATACCCGAATTGTAAAAGTGATTACTCAGAATGGTTGCATTGTCTATGACACATCTAAAGTGTATGTAGGCGATACGATCAAGCCCAGTTTTACCTTCACTCCGGATACAGTGTGTCCCAAGACACCAGTATTTCTTGACAATACTTCTAGGCTTCCTTCTTCGCAATACTTGACCTATTCTTGGAGTGTGGGCCAGGCTGTTTCTAATGTCAATGGTATGGACGCCTATGTCACGTACTATGTGCCTGGCGTCTATGATATGAAGCTCTATGCGGATAGCAACGGTTGTATTGATAGTGCTGTGTGCCTACAATGTATGGTAGTCCTTCCGGCCAATGCCGATTTCAGAGATTCTATTCCTTGTCCACCTAATCATCTTGAGGTGCATTTCATCAATAGTTCTATTGGCGCTACGTCAAATACTTGGAGTTTCGGAGATGGTACCAATTCCTCGGTAGCCAATCCGGTGCATCACTACCCCGATACTGGTTTTTATGTCGCCCGCCTCATCACTACAAATAGTACTTATGGCTGCACGGATACCTTGGATGTGCCGATACGCCTAACGGAGGCCAAAATCGATTTCCGAGCTACAGATACCACCCTTTGCGAATTGGATACTTTGTTCTTGAAGCCTACGATTACTGGTGGTGCGGCATTTAATAGTTGCAAATGGTGGGTCGATGGTCGTGTGGAGCAAGATGATCCTTCCGGGCAGGGTACTTACTATGTGATGCGTCCCTATAGTTCTTCAACCTATCCAATAGGAGTACCGGCGCCGGTAGTTGGCTATCATGATGTAACGGTCGAGGCACATTTTCAAAGCTTCGGACAAAAAGAATGTCTGGATACCGTCACCAAACGTCAATATTTTATTGTGTCTCATCCTAGGCCGGATTTTCAGGTGAGTGCACAGATAGGCTGTACGCCGTACCCAGCCATGTTTTATGATAGTACAAAGTACACACCGGGAACTCAACGAGATTCTTTGCTCTGGCGCTTTGGTGATGGAACCGATACTGTCAGTCTTGCTTCAAGCATTTTACATACCTATCTTTTGGATGGCGTGTATGACGTTACGCTGGTTGCGCAAGATTGGAATGGCTGTGTAGATTCAGTGACAAAGCCTGCCTATGTTCAGGCGAGAAAGCCTAACGCGTATTTCCAAGTCAAGTCGCTAAATGCTTGTATTGGCCAGGTTATTTCATTCCCTAATTTGTCGGTGGGTGCCACCGGGCTTTTTGTGAATTGGGACTATGGGGATGGCGACACTTCAGCAGGCTTCCATGGCAGTCATGCCTATGGTGCAGTGGGTAACTATACCGTACGGATGGTGGTTTTTGATAGTACCGGATGTAGTGATACCATGTCCAAAATTATATCGGTGACTAAGCCCAAAGCGGATTTCAGCTTGAGCGATACCCTAGCCATTTGCCCACCCTTGATTGTGAAATTTGTTTCTACTTCTGTGGGTGCAGCAAACTATAGTTGGGATTTTAAGAATAGTGGTACGGCAACGATCGCCAGCCCATCAAGCACCTTTTCTAAGCCCGGGATATATAATGTACAGCTTATTGTGCAAGATGCTGCCGGTTGCGCGGACACTATTCGGCACAATGTTAGAGTACTCGGTTATGCCGGTGCCTTTGACTATCCGGTGCAAGACGGATGTGTCCCCCTCACCGTAAATTTTACTTCTTACATTCAAGGCATACCGGTGCTCACCTGGGACTTTGGAGATGGCACTATTCAGTCAGGTGATAGTCTCGCGGTCTCCCATACTTATACCTACCCCGGTGCTTATTTTCCAAAGCTTGTCTTTTCCGATGGTGGTACCGGCTGCAAGGCATCCAGTAGTGGCTTAGATTCCATCAAAGTGGATGCTGTAATTGCCGGATTCAAAGCATTACCCCCCTGCGAGAAAACACCAATTCAATTGGTGGATACATCGTTTAGTTATTTCTCAGTATTGAAAAGTTGGAAGTGGAATTTTGGTACGAGCGGTGCAGCAACGGGCAACCCCGTGACACGCACCTACAGTACTGCAGGTAGATATCCGGTAACATTAATTGCAACCAATGCGCAAGGCTGTACCGATACCTTGGACGATTCTGTTACCATCATGCCCCTACCGCAGGTGGTCGCTATGCCGGATACCTCTATTTGTGTGCCCGATGCCATCTACCTTAGTGTGGCTGGTGCCAAGCAGTACAGTTGGTGGCCCAGTACCTATTTGAGTTGTACTAATTGCCCTAGCCCGAGCGCCAATCCCAGCGTGGCGATTAGCTATATTGTTACAGGCACGGATAGCAATGGCTGCGCTAATAAAGACACGCTCAATATTCGGATGCAGACTAAAACTACCTTTCAGTCCGTAGGCAAAGGCACTATTTGTCTGGGTGAGAAGATCAGGCTGTTTGCCATCGGGGCTACTACCTACGACTGGACCCCGGCAGAAAGCCTGGACAGCCCACATATTGCGCAACCTTATGCTAGCCCTAAAGCGACCACGACCTATATCGTTACGGGAAAAGAAGGTTCCTGCCTCGCCGATACCCACCAGGTGCGCATTGTAGTCAATCCCCTACCAATAGTAGATGCAGGTGCCAATACGAAGGTAATTGCCGGTAAAGGCACCCAGCTCCAAGCAAGCGGTACGGGTATTTCTTCTGTGCTTTGGTCCGGCGATTCAACGCTTTCTTGTTATACCTGTTTTGGTCCACAAGCCAGGCCGGTGAAGACCACTACTTATACCGTTACGGCAACCAACGAATTTGGCTGCACGAGCAAGGATAGTGTCTTGATTACGGTGCTTTGTGATGGCAGTCAATTGTTCATCCCCAATACCTTTTCACCAAATGGTGATGGTTATAATGACCGGTTTTATGCAAGAGGGAATGGCATTAAAACCATTACATCCTTCCGGATCTATAGCCGTTGGGGTGAGCTGATGTATGAACGGAGCAATGTCTTGGTGAATGATGAAAGTGCCGGCTGGGATGGTGTGCACAATGGTCGTATCCTCACACCCGATGTGTATGTGTATGTGATAGAAGCCGCTTGCGAAAGTGGGGCGCCGCTGGTGTTTAAAGGAGATGTTACTTTGTTGAAATAGGGAGGATGAAATTGAAATGGTAAGCCTCTTTATTTTCAAAAGTTTGGAGGTAGTCCGGGCGAAAACTTAGATTATTTCATCTGTAGCATCATCATCCTGACCTGCCTCCAAAATCAATTTCGTCTCGGCTGCTGGCAACTCTTGAACATGGCGAAGTTTCCGTTCTATCGCTCTTGTGCGGACTTCTGATGTATCAATCACATTGGTCGCTTCAATCAGTTTCTTTTTAGTTTTAGCTAAGACATCACCGAATTGTCCAAACTCCGTCTTCACCGCTCCAAGCAAGTCCCAAACTTCGCTGCTCCGTTTTTCGATAGCCAATGTTCTAAAACCCATTTGCAAACTATTGAGCAAGGCACTCAAAGTAGTCGGGCCGGTGATGGTGATTTTGTAGTCTTTTTGGATTTGATCAAACAGGCCGGGAACCCGCAACACTTCGCCAAACAGGCTCTCGAAGGGCAAGAACATGATGCCATATTCCGTAGTGTTTGGTGGGTCAATGTATTTCTCTTTGATGTCTTTGGCATTCTTCTTAATCCCGGCAATAAACGCTTTTTGGTACCGGTCAATTTTTTCCGCATCCGCTTGTTCGTAAGCATCTACCAGGGCTTCATAGTCTTCTTTGGGAAATTTTGAGTCAATAGGAAGCCACAAGGTTTTTTCCAAGTTGTTACCATTCGGCATTTTAATCGCAAACTCCACTACTGCACCACTGCCCACTTTTGTTTTTACATTTTTCTCGTATTGCTCATTGGTCAGTAAGTCTTCAATGATATTTTGTAGTTGATACTCGCCCAATACACCTCTTGATTTTACATTACTCATCACCTTTCTCAAATCACCAACACTCACGGCCAAAGTTTGCATTTCGCCCAAGCCTTTGTGCACAGCCTCCAGTCGGTCACTTACCTGCTTGAAGGATTCACCCAAGCGTTTTTCCAAAGTTTCGTTGAGCTTTTCATCCACGGTTTTGCGCATTTCTTCCAGCTTTTGCTCATTGCTTTCCTGCATGGATTGTACCGACTTTTCAAGGCTCAGTTTAAGTCCGGATAGCTGCTCATTGTGGGCTGAATGATGCGTTTTTTGATTGGTTTCAAATGCGCTGAATTGCTCTCTCAGCCGTTCTTTATAGTCTTGCAGTGCCGCATTCAGTTCCAGTTTAAAGGCGTCCAGGTTTTCTTTCAGTTCCCTTCTGCTCTCTTTGCTATTATCATCAATACCTTTTTGAAAGGACAGCAGTTTTTCCTCAAAGGTTTTACGGATAGCTTCCAGCTTTTCTTCGTTTGTTTGGGTAAGGTTGCCCAATTGTTCCGAAAAGGTTTGCGTGAATTGGTTCAGGTTATTGCCCAATTCAGTTCTTAATCCGATTGCTGTTTCAGCTCCTTCTTTTCGATTAGTGACAAATTCGTCTTTAAGGTTCCGCTCGGTGTCTTTCAGGTTGGAACTAAGCGCTCCGATTGAAGATTTTATTTCAGCTAGTTCAATGCCCGATTCATTCTTGCCGGCTTTGAGCGTAAGAACGATGTTGATGATTAGGAGTATCGCAAGCGCTGCAAGGAAAATGTAAAGGAGCGTCATTTTTCTATATTTTTCTTGACTATTGTTGGCGGTAAAAAGTTATCAGTTGTTATCACTTTTTTCCCGGTTTTTTGTTCTAAGGCCAATCGGGCATCCTTGGCTATTTTTCAACCCGTCTTACCTGCAATAGCATTTTCCTGTACACCTTTTGCTTTTTCAGTTTCTGCAATTTGGCGGGTAGAAAGCTCTGCTAATGCTGTAAAAATCAATTCAGCTTCGCTCATGTGGTCACGTAGATTTTGAGATTTTAAGCCTTTTAAATCCTTGTGTTTTTTTACGGTTAAGCCAGTCCACTCTTGATGAATAATATTGGTTAGGAACGCAAACTCATCTGATTTCTCAACGCCACTTTCTTTCCAGTAGTCGGTCAATTTGTTGCGAGTTTCCTGACCGGTCATTCTTTGCTGAATCCATTTTTCACTTCTACCCAATTTTTGCCAATTTTCCCTCGCTCTGTCCAAGCTCATCTCAGGGTCTTGTATTTCCTGCATCCTTTCGTACCCCACTTTGGCAAGCCATTGTTTAAAGGGCTCAGCCTTAGGTGAGGGAATGGATTGCACCAAGCGAAATATTTGTTCAACATCGCCTACATCCGTTTTGTAAAATTTACCATCTGCAGATTGCATTTTCAGTTGGTTACAATTTGTAACCGACTCATTCCCTTCTTTCAAAAGCCTGCTTTTCAGAACTTTCCAGTAATTCCTGGCTCTGTTAGTGGTGGGTTGATCGGTGAGAATTCCTATTATGTCAACAATGCTGAAATACCACTTTTCGTTTACTTCGTCCCAGTGGGTTCTTACTTTTTTACTTTCAAATAATTTGATGTTGCTCATGCTTCACGTAGTTTGATGTTGTTAGTTTATCGCACGTTTCTTTCTTTCCGGATTTGAGGGGGGAGAATGATATTTACCATATGGAGAACTGTTAGGGCTGAAAGGAAAATAAAGATTAGGGGCATGTTGTTGTTCTTCTTTCAAAAAAAAGTTCCGGTAAAATAATTTTTACTTCATGTTCTGTTCCTTCTTTTCGCCAATAGACAATGAAGTTCACTTTCACGCTTTTCAATTCATAGTGTCTTTCTTTCATTCTTTCAATTTGACTTGCGAATTGCCTTGAGAATTTTAAAACAGAATGTCCTCTTTCATTCAAGCATTCATCACCATTCAAAGTCAAAACAGCTCCACTTGTCAGTTGAGATACCAAATGTTGTTTGTTGATGAAGTAGTCAAGCCAAACATCTTTAAATGTTAAGTGTATTGACATTTCTTTAGGTGGTAGATATATTTCGCTGTCCTCAACCCGTTCTAGATTATCTGCTGCGAGATTGTCAAGATAATTGCCGTTCAAGTGAATTGTCAAGTTCTGTTTTGCTCTTGTCATGGCAACATACAACAGCCGCTTTGCTTCATCTGTTGTTGGGTTGAAGTTTTCAAGCATCAGGAAAACATTGTCAAACTCTTTGCCCTTGGCTTTGTGAATCGTTGAAACAAAAATTGTTTCTCCATTCTCATTGAAGAAATCTTCCAACTTGGATTCACGAATGAAAACTTCCAAATCGGATTTATATTTCTTCTTCGGATTAGTGGTTTCAAAGTCCTTGATGATGTTGTTGCACACTTCCAACATAGTGCTGTCACGGAACTTATCTATCAATTCCCTTTTTGCATTTGCCCAAACATCATCTTTGATTATAAAAACATCATCTGCCAAATTCAACTGACATAGAAAGAACCTCACTTCTGAAAGATTATACAAGCTGAAGCCGTCATTTGTTTGAATCAATTTTGCTTGCATGTCGTGTTTCAACAGCAGTCCTGTGATTTGAAGTGCTTCCTCATTTGTCTTAGTAAGCAAGCAAGTCGTTCCTTTAAGTCCTGTAGTAAGTAGGTCATGCACAAGAGGAGTAATGAGATAGCTACTTTGATAGTGAACCAATTTTATTTTTCCGTTGTCGGTTTGAGTTGGAATGACTGGTGTTTCTTTTAAACGATGGCCAATTCTTTTTACAAACTGATTTGTGAATTCAACAAGATTGCTTTTGCTTCGGTAGTTCTCTACCAATTCATGCTTGACTGCTTTGTTCAACTGAATAAACTGCTCCAAATATTTTGCACTTGCTCCTCTGAATTCATAAATGTTTTGGTCATCATCACCAACCGCAATTACTCTCATTTCTTCGTTCTGTTCCATCAAAGCATTTATCAGATTGTATTCATCTTCGTCCATGTCTTGAGCTTCGTCAATCACTAACACTGTCTTAGTTATTCGGCTAGCTTCAACTTCTTTGTTCTTGATTTTCTCAATCGTCTTTTTCAAAATCTCATCGGACTTTTCTAAACTTCCAACCTTGCCTAACAAGTCAAAGCAGTAAGAATGAAAAGTTTTTATCTCAATGTAATTTGCTGCATTGCCAATTAGTTTTAGTAAACGCTTCTTGAATTCTGTTGCTGCTGCTCTAGAAAACGTGACCATGAGCAATTGTTCATGCTTCACATCTTCCATTAAAAGCAAGGAAGCAAGTTTGTGAACCAACACTCTTGTCTTGCCGCTTCCAGGTCCGGCAGCCACTACAATTTTTGGCTCACTGTCCTTGATAATTTTCAGCTGTGTTGGTGAAAGTTCTCCGAAAAGTTGCTTGAACTTTCCCGGTGTCATTTTGAGTTTGAGATTGTCAATCTTACTACCCGGAAAATATTTTTTGAGGAATGAAGAATAATTGATTTGGAAATAATCCTCAACAAATTGGAGCGCATCCTTGTAGTCGCCAATCATCTTCTTAGCATACTCTCCAACAATATGAATTTGCTGAACTTTATTCTCATAGAACTGATTCAGTTTCCGATAATCGTCCTTAGTGTATTTTTTATGGTTGTCTTGCTCAACTCGTTCAATGGTCAGTTTATTATAAACAACAAGAAACCCTCCTTCAATTTTGATAGCTTCAATTCTTGATAAATAGAAAAGTGTATCCTCAATATCATCTAGGGTGACTTTCATTTCAAATAGCTTCAGCTTTTGCTCAAATTCCTCTTTCAATTCGTGAACAGAAAACTCAATAAGAACTTCCTCCTTCTCTTTATCATTGTCTGAAACGTTCAGATTGCTTTTCTCATAGAGATATTCAACGATGAATCGTGCCAACTCATGTCGCTTCTCCAATTTTTCTTTCAAGATTTCTCTTGGATGCAGAGCAAGAACGACAACATGATTCTTTGAGTATTCAAGATTCTGTCGCTTAATCCAATTCTTGATTGCCCAAAAGTTGATAATGGTTTTCAGTTTGTTTGTAGTTACATCTTCACAGCCTCTTGCCTCTGCTTCCTGATTTAGTTCTTTGATGTGAAATGTCTTATCCTGTTCCTCAAAAAGTGGAAGTAAAAAATTTTCAATCGTGCTGAATGATTCAACGATGTTGAGAGAACGATTTTTATTTTCTCCTTTCTTGATGAATGCTGTTAAATCCTTTGCATCCGCTAAAATCTTTTCCTCACGAAGGAGATTCACAATGTTTATCACTTCTTCTTTTACAATGCCCAAATGGTCGCTGATGTAATCTATTCTTGACTCTGCAGTTTCATCGTTTGCTTGTTTTCTGTTCTTGCTTGAAAAAAGTTTCTTGATAATTCTTACTCCCTTTTCTTTTTGCTTCTCCTCAAATCTTTCCGAGGCATTGATTTTGTCAATGGCTTCTTGTGCGTTTTTAGAAAGTATACTGTTGGCGAAAATTCTTGGCATGTTCTGCCCTCGCTTCAAATAGCCAGCATCTTCCAACGCTGCAATGGCGGTCGTTACTCTTGTTTCAATCTCAACTACATTATCATCCCAACCAGCTTTTCGTGCAATCTCCAAAGCGGAGTTGGAAACAGTTGAACGGAATCTTGTAATCTCTTTTATCGCTTTCCAAATCTGTTGAATCTCTTTAATTGAAAGCTTGGTTTGATTCAAGAGGATAAAGTGTTTGCTAAGATCTTCCTCATTAAACAAAACAAAGCAGTCGGCAACAATATTTTCGTCTCGTCCTGCTCTGCCAGCTTCCTGAATATAGTTTTCAAGGGAATCGGAAATTTCATAGTGGATCACCATTCCAACATCTTTCTTGTCCACTCCCATTCCGAAAGCAGAAGTCGCAACCATGATTGGAACTTCACCAGAGATAAAAGCATTTTGGTTTGCAGTTTTCTCCTGCACCTCCATTTTGCCGTGATAAGGCTTGGCATTGAATCCATCTTCCGTTAACCTTTCAGCAAGCAAATATGCTTTTCGTGTTCTTGAAACATAAATGATAGTTGGGCAATTTTTCTCTTCAATCAAATCTCTTGCTGCCTGATACTTTTCTTCCTCGTCTCCTTTCTCAAAAACTTTGTATTGAAGATTTGTTCTTGATGCTTTTGAAGTGTATAGTTCAAGTTCAAGCGAAAGCTTTTCTTTGAAGTAGTCACGAATATCTTCAATAACTTTTTGCTTTGCAGTTGCTGTGAAACAGGATACTGGTATTCCATCTTCAAGATTTTTCTTTTCCTGAATTTGTTTGATGAAGTCACCTATGTACAAATAGTCAACTCTGAAATCCTGCCCCCACGAAGAAAAGCAGTGGGCTTCGTCAATAACAAAGCGAACAATCTTCCTTCCCAAAATTAATCTCTCAATTGTCCGTGAACGAAGTGATTCTGGCGAGATGTAAAGAATAGAGGCAGAACCATCCTCAACACGTTCAAAAGATTTTGCTCTGTCAATAGGGTCAAGCAAACCGTTTATGGTAACTGCGGTTGTAATTCCAACTTTCTCAAGATTATCAACTTGGTCTTTCATCAACGATTGCAAAGGAGAGATTACAACCGTCAATCCTTTTGAACTTTCTCCACTCATCAAAGCAGGAACTTGAAAAGTGATTGACTTGCCACCACCTGTCGGAAAAACTGCGAGAATGGATTTACTTTCAACTGCTGCTTTAACTGCCTTCTCTTGCAATGGTTCGCCTCCGTATGTTCTGAATGAATCAAAGCCGAATAATCTTTTCAAGCCCTTGTGTATGTCCAATGCGTTGTTGCAATACATGCAGCCGCTTACACAAGGTTTGTTTCTTAAGCGAAACATTATTCGTTCCACTTCGGGATAATTTTTTAGCACCCAAGGTGGTGTGATGGAATGTATTTTCTTGAAGTGAATGAAAGAATTTACAAGCGATAAACAGTACGCAAGTTCAATAGGATGTTCAGAAATTATTTTTGTTAAGTCTGCATGTTCGCAAATTTCATTCTTAAATTTCTGGCGAATCAGTTGTTCAATGTTTGTGTTTGAACTGTTGTATGCTATATACTGAAAAAAAGAGTGGAACTCCTTTTTGTCGTTCAATAGCAAATAGAAAATCTGTTTGAGTATGTCGTCAGTTTGCTTGAAAGCTGCAACTTCATCGTAGAATAAATCTTTAGTTTTGATAGAATCATTCAAAGGATTGTTCATGTCTTCTGATTGAAGTTTGTCGTCTTTCAGTAGCGCATGATATGGTTTTGTCGGAAATAGCAGGGGAGAGAGAAACAGAGTGTCAATAATGTTTGCTGAACTTACTCCTGCATCATTGAGTGCTTTCCCAATATACTTTATGTCATGGTTGTAAATATTGTGCCCGCAAATGAATTGTGTTCCGTTCAGAAACTGGATGAACTCTGCAACGGAAGTTTTGTGAAAAGAACTTCCATCACCCTTGACGCTTCCAATATCAAGAATCTTTTTGCTCTTTGGCTCAATCTCGGTATCAATGAATGCAATTGAGTTCATTTATAAATATTTTTCCTATGCCACTCAAAATTTCCCCTCAACGGATAATAACACCCAAAATTGGGCAGCCTAATCCTATTGCCCTCAAACAACCTAATGCTATAGCTAGTTTCCTCTTCTCTGAAAGACTTTGAAACAACAACTTTATAATCTTCATCAATGGCAATCAATCCTCTGTCAAATGCTCTATGAAGATTGGGACATAATGCAATGCCATTGGTAACGGTATCATCATGACTTGTACTGAACGGAACGATGTGGCAGGCATCCACCAATGATATTGCAATTGTAGCATCGATTCGCATACCTGAAATGCAACAGGTATTGTTGTAAATTTTTGGAATCTCTCTCTTGAATAAACTACCCCGAAGGAAAATTTCCTCTTCGTTTTTCTGTTCCAGCAGTTGCTGAATTTCTTTACGATACGCTTCGGATGACTCGTTGAGGATTTTATTTTCTATGCCCTCGAATAGTTCTTGTTGACCGTTTGTTGAATTATTGAAATTGCCTTTGCTGTTTGGAAAGTATTCATCCAGTAAAAACTGACTCAAAATTTCATTACTCCCCCTATCCATCATCAATTCACATAGTTCAACACCTATTGTGGCACAATGAACCGCCGCGTTCAGGTTGGCAAAGCTCCGCATTGATGCAGATAGTTGAAGAATGTTTTCAAAGCCGGTATTTGGTATGAGCTTCCAAAATTTATCACTGGTTAAATGATAAAAGGGTAACGCGAAACGACAATCGTGATTGGAAGTGACAAGTGAATTCCAATTTGACTTGAACAATGCTACTAACTCAGGCGTGATGTAAATCCTTTGGTTGTTGTTAATTCCATTTTGGAATGTTTGCAATACAGAAAGCAGCAAAGCCGGTTTGTGCGGAGCCACTCCATGTGCTCGGTCAACTCGTAGCCCTTTAAATGCTTTGAGATATTTCTGTAGGGCTTCCGGCACGGTGATTTTTTTTTAAATTAGGGATTGCAGCGAAAATCGCTCCCCTCGACAAGCGATGGGACAAGCCCCCTCAACGAGTGAGGGAGCAGAGCCCATCGACAAGCGATAGGAATTGTAGTCTAAAGCCCGACCCGCAGGGAGAATGCCCAAAATAAGGAATGTTTTTTACTCTTTATGCTGGGTAGCGAAAAGGTTGCTGCGTCTTAGCTTGGGTACTTCGACGGCTCCTGAACGTAAGCCTATTGTCAGTAAAAAAATGTTGTCAAAATTTTGGAAGCACTTCGGCTTATGCCGAAGTGCTTCCTTAGGAAAATTCAGTCCAGACCGCGCAGTAGCCAGT
>JAFDYA010000033.1 GCA_018267675.1 Bacteroidota bacterium | reverse complement strand
AGCAGGCTGTCCGGCAGCTTTCCATCAGCATCCGGAATGCTATTGGCCAAACGCTCTATACATCGAGCTACCAAAATACGGGTACCCGATTTTTCAAAGAGTTTGACCAAAGTAAGCTACCCAGCGGCGTCTATTTTCTAGAATTGAATGTAGATGGGGAGAAGATTGTGCGGCAATTGGTGCTGCAATAAATCTGATAGACTCCTAAAAAAATCATTCATCAAGGCCACTCCAATTTTGAGTGGCCTTTTCATTTCAAAAAAACCTACTAAAATCTATTGTACATTTTTTACTACTAGCAGCAAATAGGGCAACGCGCCTTGTCCTTTATCTCCAATAGATTTAATGCTCGGTGCATTTCGGATAGAGTAGGTCCAGATGACTTCCTGATCCTTCACTTCCTTTTGCAATTCCATTTCGTAGCTTAGAAGGTTGTGTTCTTGGATGTCCAGTTGAAGCCAGGCGGGGACGGATACGGACACTGTCTTTTTCTCAATGAAGTAATTATCCAAAAAATCAATCCTATTGTGCACCCGAGGATCTTGAATCGTGTAGCACCATTTCACTTTTGCGGTAGCGCCAATTTTACCAAATGGAACGTTGAGGCAACAGCTTCTTTTGTCGGAATAGCCTCCCGCATTGCCGGAGGAGCTTGGTGCATAGTCTAACTTCACATGGCGTTGTCGCCGCTGATTGAGGGATAAATCCACCCGATCAATGTGTTTTAAGTTGTCATAGTCTTTGCTCAGCTTAATGCTCGTGGGCTTGATGCGGCAACGGTACTCATCGGTACTGAACTGAAGAACATGGACAAATTGAGTACCCGGAGTGAGTTCATAATGCACTTCTACCGAGGCGTCCTGAACAATGATATTCGCAGAGTCTGCTTGCGCCATTCCCACGAAACTGCTGGCCAAACCAAAAAGCAAATAACTGGAAAACTGAAAGAAAAAACGACGGCAGTGAAAACGCAAATTCATTGGTGGATCGGAGGCGCGAAGTTACTCGGAAAGCTTGCGAAAGAGATTGTCTATACTCGGAAAATCAAAAAAATAAACCTGAAACAAGTACCATTGCTCCTCAGTAATTGCGCGTAACTTTCCCTCTTAAGCAATTGGAAAACTAAACGAACATGCCGCAATATGACCCTCGGGTGGATGCCTACCTTGCACAAGCCGCTCCATTTGCCCAGCCTATCCTGGAGTACCTGCGCCGGCTGGTACATGAAACTTGTCCTGAAGTGGAAGAGACTATAAAATGGGGTATGCCCTATTTTGAGTACAAAGGACCGGTTTGTGGCCTAGCCGCATTCAAAAAGCATTGCAGTTTTGGTTTCTGGAAAGGCAGCCTACTCCCTGACCCTAAGAATTTGTTGCAACACGCTCCCAATGCAGGAATGGGGCATCTGGGCAAAATCTTTGCGCTGGAAGACTTACCACCAGAGCCACACCTGAAGAACTTACTCCTTGCGGCAGTTCAGCTCAATGAAGCTAGCGGGAACCTAGTCCATCAGGTACCAAAAAAGAAAATGCTGCGCGCAGAACTACCCGAGCCGGAAGAATTAGTCGCGCTCCTCCAGCAACATCCGAGCGCACAACTTGTGTGGACCAACTTTGCCCCGTCCCATCGGCGCGAATATCTGGAATGGATCCTGGAGGCAAAAACTGCTGGTACGCGGGAAAAGCGTTTACTAAAGACGATCGAACAATTAAAAGGCGGGCAGTCCAGGCACGCCAAATATCAAGCAAAGAAAACCTAGGTGTTCGCCAAGCCTTCGGCAAGAACGTCGGCAATATGCAGCGTCTTCATGGGCAGGCGATTCTGTTCAATATATCCTTGGATATGCATCATGCAGCTCACATCTGTGGTGATCATGTATTCGGCACCAGTACTGAGGGCACTTTGAACTTTGGTCTGTGCCATCCCGATAGAAATAGGCTCATACTTCACCGCAAAGGTTCCGCCAAAGCCACAGCAGGTTTCACACTCGGCCATTTCCACCAATTCCAAGCCCTGTACTTTGTTCAATAGCTTCCTGGGCTGTGTTTTAATTCCACATTCCCGCAAAGCACCACAGGCATCATGGTAGGTTGCTTTGCCCGGAAAAACAGCACCAATATCATCCACTTTCAATACATCTACCAGAAATTCCGTAAACTCATACAAGTAGGTACGCACTTTGGTCGCCTTATTCTTTTCAGCGCTTTGTTCAAAGAGCTTGTCATAGAAGTTCCGCACAAAGCCGGTACAGGAGCCACTTGGCGCCACGATATAAAATTCCTGATCAAAATCCTGCAAGAACTTCTCTGCGACGGCGCGTGCATCATCCCAATATCCGGCGTTAAATGCAGGTTGGCCACAGCAGGTTTGCTGCGGATTATAGGACACGTCGCAGCCTAGCTTTTCCAACACCCTAGCCATGTTCAGGCCCGTATGCGGGTACATCTGATCCACAAAACAAGGGATAAACAACTGAACTCTATAACTCATCTCTTTTCTATTATCGTTTCAAAAATTTCTGGCTCTAATTACATTCGGTGTAGATCCAAATTGATCAGTGCCATTCTCAAAGCTGCATAAGCGGCTTCTTCGCCTTTGTGTCCGTGAGTTCCGCCCAATCGTTCCCAAGCTTGCGCCTCATTGTCCAGCGTAAGGACACCAAAAATAATTGGAATTTTCCCCTGAGCGTTGAGTGAAGTTATTCCTTGAACGACACTTTCACAAACATAGTCAAAATGAGGAGTCCCTCCTCGAATAACCGCGCCCAACGCAATGATCACATCAGTTTTTTGTTTTGTCTGATTCATGATTGCCGCACAAGCATGGGTCAATTCCACGGCTCCCGGCACCTTCAAACTATACGTGAAGCGTACGGGAAATTGTTTTAAAACGCGCTGGCAACCCGACCAAAGTTCATCCACAATTTTATCATTCCATTCCGTGGTGACAACAGCTATGTTCACGCCACCAGCATTTCGGATAGCGTCGGTATCAAACAAGACTTTGTTGTCCGTTAATATTGCCATTCTTTTGTGTTTACATGATTGAAATAAAAAACGCAATCCCTCAGCAGGACTGCGTTTCAAGACAATAACTGATTTGAGGGGGTAATTAGTTGATCACACCAAGCCGAGCCAAATCTTTATCAATATCGCGAGCCTGCATACTCATCGGAAATTCGTCCCGAATCCGAAGGTAAGCTGCCTTAGCTTCTTCCGGCTTCTTGGCAATTTCGGAGGCTACGCCCAATTGTTTCAAATACATCGGAGTTTGTGCCAAATCGTTAGGGTTGTTGGTCGCCTTTTTATAGTAGGAGATTGCTTTATCCACCTTACCATCATCAAGGTAGGCACTGCCCAAAGCACCGTTAGCCGCTGTGGTCAATAAGGTTCCTTTTCCATCAAAATCTTCCAATTCTTTGATGGCCTTTTTCGCATCACCGAGGTGGAGGTAGCAAATACCAGCATAATAATGAGCAAGATTGGCTGTTTTGGTACCGCTATAGTCACGGATAATCTTCAGGAAGCCTGGGTTTTGCCCATCGCCTTGTAGTGCCCGTTGCATAGAATCTGCGGCAAAATATTGTTGGGCATAAAAAATCTTTGCTGAAGCCTTTGCTTCACGTGGCCCGAGATACAATTTGAAATAGCCAAAAATGGCCAAGGCTAGGATCACGATACCGGTACCCACTCCGTTGATCAGCTTCTTATGTGTTTCGTAGTAGAACTGGAGTTGCTCCATGGGGTCTGTACTGCCCCGTTTTGTGGTACGTTCGCTTAGTGGCTTCGGCTTATGAGTCGTTGACATTAAAAATGAAAATTGCTTAGGAAGGTTTCGTTGTTGGTTTAAAAAACAGGGATTGCCCTTGCTTTAAACACGGTTTAAAAAATCAGGAGCGCGAAATTAACGAATTTCTGAGACTTAATCTATAATAAATGGATAGTTGTCTTCCACATAAATGTCTCCGTACACTTCGCTGTCATCCGGCCAGGGGCTTTCTTCTGCAAATGTGACGGCATCTTCTACCGTTTGGCGTATTTTTTCGTTGATGGCTTCTATCTCCTCATCGCTCGCCCATTTTTCTGCCTGAATCTTTGCTAAAACGCGTGTGATTGGGTCTTGTTCTTTGTATTCTTCCAACTCTTCTTTGCTGCGATACTTGGCAGGGTCGCTCATGGAATGGCCTCGGTACCGATATGTTTTAATCTCGAGGAAGGTTGGGCCTCCTTTCTCCCGAGCTCGTTTCACTGCCCGTTCCACTGCGGTATGTACAGCTTCGCAACTCATCCCGTCGACAGTATCTCCCGGCATGTCATAAGCATCCGCCATGCGATATAGATCCAACACTTTGGAAGTACGTTGAACGGAAGTACCCATTGCATAATGGTTATTTTCGCAAATAAAAATTACGGGAAGCTGCCAGAGCACGGCCATATTGAAGGCTTCATGCAATAAACCTTGGCGGGCGGCTCCATCACCAAAATAACAAAGCGTCACTCGGTCATTGCCATTATACTGATCGGCAAACGCAATGCCTGCACCAAGCCCAATCTGCCCACCCACGATGCCATGTCCGCCAAAGAAACGCTTTTCCCTACTGAAGAAGTGCATCGATCCACCTTTACCTTTTGTGCATCCGGTGGCCTTACCATACATTTCTGCCATACATTCTCTGGGAGAGATGCCTTTAACAATAGCCAAGCCATGATCACGATAGGCGGTAATCATGTTATCATCTTCGCGGATAGCGGTCATACAACCGGCAGACACCGCCTCTTGACCAATATAAAGATGGCAAAAGCCTCTTATTTTTTGCATTCCGTATAGCTGCCCCGTCTTCTCCTCAAAGCGACGTTGGAGTAACATGGTTTCATACCAATACAGGTAGGTTTCTCTGCCAAATTGTGTGGACACTTCGAATAGAATTTGTGCGAAAATAGTTCGTTTCCATGAAAGGCACAAAGCAGCAAGCTGCCGGAATAGACTAAGGGAGCTTGGGGGCAAATTCAGGGTATCTTCAAGCTGGGGGAAGTAGCAATGCCTTTACCTTTGATGTCCCCTATTGTTATGGCAAAGTTTAGATACAGTTGGTTTAAAAAATTTGAAGGCAAAGGCGGCCCGGTGGTAGAAATACCCAGTGAACAAGCAACTCAAACCCGCGCCGGGCGCTATGTTGTCGGCGCAATCATGAAGCATCGTAGTGCCTCCCGATGGGTATGGAGTACGGTACTTTGGGGCACCCCCCTACGCTTGGAAAATAATATCGTTCAGGTAAAGGAAGGCGGTAGCTGGGCTCCGCTGAAAAGCAAGCGCGGTTTTTCCGCTTTTTCGAATGTCGAAATTGTACAACTCGTCACCGATGCCTATCAGAATTACAAGAAAGATCTAGGGCCATTATTGACATCAGCAGAGAAAGCGAAGGCAATACCGGATACTTGGATTTTTAATGATTTTGGCCATCTGTCCATCAAATATTTCCGAGATAAAAATAAAAACTACAAAAAGGATGCAGGTGAGGACTTCATGAGTGATTTTATCCATACTGCGCCCCGCGAAGAGTTTTATTCCGCGCATGGTAAGCTATTGCCTTTGGAAGATTCGCATGGTTGCATTCATGTTCATCCCAACGATATAGACACAATCGTTAGCTATATCAAAATAGGAAGTGTCATTGAAATTCACCCTTATGGCGAGTCAACTGTTCCGGTTGGATTTGACAGAGCCTATGGGCGCCCTCCCTTGGAATTGCATTTTTTCCCGCACATTGCAGCATCTGCTACCGCCGGCAATTTAATCCTCTACAAAGTGAAGAAAGTATAAGCCTATGAAGTCGTATAGCCTCCTGTTTTGCCTTTTGTTGGCATTTTCAGCTTGCTCCCAAGCGCAGCCTGATCGGCAGCAAGCAACGATTACTATGCTCCAAAATATCCTACAGCATTTTAGTTCCCATTCTCCCAAAGCCTTGCTACCGCTATTGCAAATGCCGAGTCGGGAATTAGCCGTGCATACCGAAATATTTTCGAAAAACTCTAATGGCTATGCCGTAGGTATTGATAGCATTCAGCACTATACATTTGGTAATGCACCCGAGGATTTCATTAAGATTACCTATTTCAATGCTCAGTATAATGGACAAACAGGACTCAAAGAAGTGCTCTGGATGATCAGGAGTCGATATTCACGCGAGGGCAGTGTTGTCAGCTTTGACTCCGGAAGTCGCTACCCCATCACGCTTTGGGATCTTCAGCAAAACTTAGGAAAATATCAAAAAGAACTCATCCCAAGAAAGGGTAGTAATCTGTGTACGTTTTCCTATTATGATAGTACAAGTTTTGTCAAAGCAACGGTTGATGTGGATTGCTTTTTACCTTGTGATGCACCCGAAGGAAATACTTTGAACTTTATCCGAATCATGTTCCAAGGATAACGGATCCAAAAGCCAGCGCCAATCTTGACCCAAGTTACCAAAATCCGACTCACACAATTCAGAAATTACTCGAGTCGAGAATTCCAATTTTCGGATCAAATCACCTGTATCACCGGTGCTAACGGAAGTGGCAAGACTTCCCTCCTGGACGCACTTTACTATCTCTGCTACACCAAAAGCTATTTTTCCAACCAACAGATTCATTCCGTAAAATCTGGAACCGACGGCTTTCGTATAGATGGGTATTTTAACGAAAACGGAACAGAAACACAGATTGCCTGCACCTGGCGGGATGGCAAAAAGGAAGTGTTGGCTAATGGTGCCGCCTATGAAAAAATAGCCAATCATATCGGTCGTTTTGCGGCTGTAATGATCGCACCGGATGATATGGCACTCATCAACGAAGGAAGCGAAAGCCGCCGTCGTTGGCTGGATAGCATTTTAGGACAAACAGACAAGCGCTACCTAGAGCAGTTATTACGCTATCAGCAGATCCTGCAACAACGAAATGCCTGGCTGAAACTACAAGCCATAAAGCCGAGTGAAAAGCGGGACGAGCTTCATTTCTATAATAGGGAGCTTAGTACCTCCGGACAATACATTTTTGAACAGCGGCAACAATTCATACATCAATTTCTGCCCTACCTCAACGAGCATTATCATCTTCTTTCCGGCGGGAATGAATCGGTTGCCTTGCGCTTTGACAGCGATCTTTTTCAAGAGCATCTGCAGCAAGCACTCTTAAATTCATTTGAGCAAGACCTTCGCCTACAGCGCACTTGCAAGGGGATACACAAAGACGAGCTCCACTTTTCCATCCAGGACTTACCACTCAAGCAATATGGCTCTCAGGGGCAGAAGAAGAGTTTCTTATTTGCCTTGAAGCTGGCCCAATATCAGTTTCTAAAAATAAAACTGAAGCAAACTCCCCTACTCTTGTTGGATGATATTTTTGAAAAACTGGATCAGCAACGAATGGAAGCATTGCTCAGGATAATTCAAGTACCGGACTTTGGCCAGGTGATGCTCACGGATACCCACTACGAACGAGTACAGCAAGCGTTTGGCGCAAACAAGACGATAGCCAATGTCCCAATATAACCCAGAATCCGCGATAGGCACTTTGCTACGATGAAACACTGCAGGAAGGCTGGAACAAAATCCAGGTTGAAATAGTTCAGCTGGAGCCGGGCATTATTCTTTCTTCTCTAGGAGTGCTTGTAAACTATGATAAAGCCTTTGGAAAATCTCGGAACTGTTGTATTTACTTCCCACGAAGCTTTGCGCGTCATCAGCGACACATTGGGCTAAATGAGGATGCACAACCACCCATTGAAGCGCATCAATAATCGCTTTACTAGTATCCGCAAGGAGAAAATGAATCTTGGGCAAGACATGAATTCCTTGAATGCCTACCGTTGTGCTCAGTACCAACTTGCCTTGAGAAAAGGCTTCTAAGATTTTCACCCGGATACCCCCGCCCGACTTTAGGGGAACTACGAGAATGTCTTTATCTGCAACAAACTCTTCAGCATTATCTACTTCACCGGCACAATACACACCATCCGGCAATCCTTCAAAAAACTCCTTTGGCATTGCCCTTCCGGCAAAATAAAAATTCAATTGTGGAAACGCAGTATGCAGTTCGGGCCAAATCTCTTTCAAAAACCAACGCATAGCTTCGACATTGGCCTGCCAATCCATTGCACCGATATGGTAGAGTTTGTAGGGTTGAGTTAATGGGCGACGCTTACGATCCATTTTCAAAGCAAAGCCTATGCCTGCTAACACGACAGGCGTGTGTACTCCGGCGGCTTTAATCGGGCGTATATCGGACTCTGCAATAGGGATTACAACATCAACTTTCGACCAAAATGCTGTCTCAAAACTACTCATTCGCTGTGCCAATATCTTAAGATAATAGCGCCGTAAACCCCGTGCTTGGCCGGCCATTCGCGCCCAAATCTGGGCCTCAACATTATGCATTCGATAGGCGATTTTCGCAGTAGTGCAGCGCCTAATTACAGGAATACAATTGGCCAAAAACGGACTTTCCAACTGTACCACATCCGGATGTAGTGTATTCAGCAACTCTTCCAGTTTTTGTTCAAACTGGGTATCGGTAAACCGTTCCAAATGCTCTGGTTGCCTACTAAAAAGTAGATTCCTAATGATTCTTTGCTTGGAAATATCCGTATTGACTTCTACACAATGAAAGCTGTCAATCTGGGGATACAATTGCTCTACTACCGATCTAGCTACAAAATGCCGGGACGTATTCATAGCCAATACATGCACAGTACAACCAACATCCCGATACCCACGAATCATGGCGTCCATTGCTAGCGCACCGCCATCATGCAGTGGATAAGGAACCCGATTGAGCAACAGCAAAATTGTCATAGGTGGCGCCTATTTTCTTGTTGGAGGTTTAGCAGCAAACGGACTATCAGGAAACAGCGCAAACAAACACAATTTCCAAAAAGCAGGTGATTTTAAACCATGGTCGATAGCAACAAAGTAAGTTTGCAGGATTCAATAATAAAAGTATTCTTGGCCAGCACCACTCCATCTATAGTTTTTCTTGGCTCCAAACCTTTGGGATTTCTGTGCTTTCAGCATCTATTGGAACAACAGTCCCTTCTTGGCTTTTCTGTGGACGGCCTGTTGACAAAGTCCCGACCGGAATTCCAAGAAGAATATAACCTCCGCTTGCTTGCTGAAAAGTATGGCATAACAATTTTAGACAACCTAGATGATCTCCCCGAGTGCGATATTCTTTATTCCGTGCAATACCATGAGCTGCTCCTGCCCAGACACATCCAAAAGGCGAAAACAATTGCTCTGAATCTCCACATGGCGCCCCTGCCGGAGTATCGAGGCTGTAATCAATTTTCCTTTGCGATTATTGATAAGAAAGAAGAATTTGGCACGACACTACATGTGATGGATGCTAAAATTGATCACGGAGATATCATCAGCGAAAAGCGCTTCCCGATTCCAGAAGGCTGCTGGGTGAATGAACTCTATAAATTGTCAGAAACAGCTTCCCTGGCACTTTTCCGGGAAACGCTACCCACAATTTTGAAGGGAACCTATACAAGGATTGCACAGCAACAATTGATTCCACAACGGGGTACTTGCCTCCATTACCGACACGAAATCCAAGCTCTACGAAAAATTGACCTCAGCTGGCCGGAAGAAAAAATCCTACGACATATCCGAGCTACGTCCATGCCGGGCTTTGCTCCGCCCTATTGCCTGATTGGGCAAGAAAAAATTTACTTAAGGCCAAGCCATGACTAAAGCCAAACGTATTGTACTGACAGTAACCTCCGACCCCGCCTATGACCAGCGGATGATTCGGATTTGCAGTTCCCTGCAAGCCGGTGGCTACGAGGTTCTACTCATGGGTAGATTGCGCCCCAATAGTCCACCCCTTCCCAAAAGAAGCTTCCGGCAAATACGGATCCGCCAACGAGTGGACAAGGGGAAACTCTTCTATGCACTCTATAATCTTAAGCTATTTTTTAGACTACTATTTGTCCCAGCAGATTGCTTTTGCGCTATCGATTTGGACACTATTCTGCCGATATATTTTGCCTCCAAATTGCGCAAGATGCCCCATGTATATGATGCACATGAGCTATTTACCGAGATGGAAGAAGTAGTGTCCCGTCCCACAACCCATAAAATGTGGTTGGCGATTGAGCGATTTTGTGTCCCAAAATTCCCGATTGGCTATACTGTAAACGAAAGTTACGTAAAGGAATATCATCGACGATATGGTGTACACTATGCAGTTGTACGCAACGCGACCGTGCTACAAGAAATCAAAATTCCGGAGAAAAGACAGAAGACAATTTTATATCAAGGTGCGGTGAACCATGGTCGTTGTTTTCCGGAACTAATTGCTGCGATGAAAGAAGTAGATGCCGAACTCATCATTTGTGGGGAAGGTAATTATTATGAAGAGGCACAAGCATTAAGCACTTCTTTAGGGCTCAATCACCGGATTCACTTCAAGGGCTATGTAAAACCTGAAGACCTGCGTCAATACACACTTTCCGCTTATATCGGGCTTACACTTTTTGTCGCTACCAGCCGAAGTAATGAACTTTCCTTGGCGAATCGGTTCTTTGACTATATGCATGCCGGAGTGCCGCAACTTGCAATGAACTACCCTGAATATGCCGCCATTAATCAGAAGTACGAAATTGCCGTTTTATTGAATGAAGCATCCCCGACGAGTATTGCCCAAGCGCTTAAGCGATTGCTTTCCGACGAAATCTACTACCATCAACTACAAAAGAATTGCTTAGCTGCTCGTGAAGAATTTTGTTGGCAACAAGAGGAGCTGCGCTTACTCCAAGTCTATGACCACTTACTTCGTAGCAAAACCAATGATGCATGAATAAGATAAGGTTTTCCGTAATTATTCCCGCTTTCAACTCAGTCGCAACCTTGATACCGGCTGTTGCATCCTGCCTCAATCAGAGTGATCCGCCTTATGAAGTGATAGTGGTGGACGATGGTAGTCGGGACGATACGCAAGCGCTATTAGCGCAGCATTTTTCAGGAAAAATAAAAGTAATCACACTCCCCGAAAACTCAGGGCCGGCACATGCCCGAAATTGCGGAATCCAAGCGGCAAGTGGCCAGTACATAGCCTTTCAGGATGCTGATGATATCTGGCATCCGAAAAAACTGGAAATAGTTGGTAATGCATTGACCTCCCACCCGCATATCAAATTCCTATTTCATCCCTTTCGATTGGAGACCGAAAAAACGCCTCCACTGACCAATCACTATTCTATTGTAAAATATCCATTCTGGAAGCTACTCCTTCGCAATCCTATCGGTACTCCCTGCGCCATCATAGCACGGCACCCAGAACTAAATTTCAACGAACATTTTCATTATATGGAAGACTATGAACTCTTCCTAAATGAAGCTGAAAGAAACGGAGTTTATAAACTGGATTACCCCCTAACCACACTAGGACGCCCCGTCCTTTCCCCGGGAGGCCAAAGTAGTAACAGATGGGCCATGAGAAAGGGGGAAATCAAAGCCTGGTGGTCGTTTGCTAGCCGCAATCCAAAATATTTTACCCTTGTATTTGTCCTAAGTCTGTATGGCTTATTGAAACATTGTTGGAAATGGCTGAGCCAAAGGAAATACTAGGCAATACCGATAGATATTAGAGCTAAAAGCACAATAAAAAACCTTCGGGTAGGTGCTACAGTTTTATGAGACAAGTCGTCTTACCTTTATAGCTTATGTCCGAACAATATCAAGTTAGCGCCCGGAAATATCGCCCGCAGACATTTGACACCGTGGTGGGTCAGGAGCATATCACAACGACTTTAAAGAATGCTATCCGTAGTGGTCACTTAGCACATGCTTTTCTTTTCTGTGGCCCGCGAGGAGTCGGTAAAACCACTTGTGCCCGGATCCTGGCCCGGACAATTAATTGCGAAAACCCGACAGCTGAAACTGAAGCCTGCGGTGTCTGCCCTACCTGCCAGTCCTTCAACAATAATGGCTCATTCAATGTCTTTGAACTTGATGCCGCCTCCAATAACGGTGTAGATGAGATGCGGGAGCTTACCGCTCAAGTGCGCTTTACACCGCAACAAGGCAAATACAAGATCTACATCATTGATGAGGTGCATATGCTGAGTACTGCAGCCTTCAATGCTTTTCTTAAAACCCTGGAAGAACCGCCACCATACGCCATTTTCATCCTGGCCACCACAGAGAAACACAAGATCCTCCCAACCATCTTGAGCCGTTGTCAAATATTTGACTTTAAGCGAATCACCAGTACGGATACCGTACGGCACTTGGAGGCCATCACAAAAAAGGAAGGTCTAGAAGCGGATGAGGCAGCGCTGCATGTTATTGCACAAAAAAGCGAAGGCTGCATGCGCGATTCGCTAAGTATGTTGGACAGAATCGCATCCTTCACCGGCGGGCACATTACCTATGGGGCGACAATGGAGCATTTGGCAATGCTAGATGCCTTGTTCTATTTTCAATTGACCGACGCGCTGCTCGCCGAAGACCTCAGTGGCATGATGCTACAATTGGATGCAATCCTGGAGAAAGGTTTCGAGGGAAATGTAGTATTGGAAGGCCTTTCAGAACATTTTAGAAATTTAATGCTCTGCAAAGACCACCGTATGGCCAAACTGTTGGATGTACCTGGAGAACATAAAAGAATGTACTTTGACAAGGCACAACAAGCTCCGCTATCCTTTTTACTCTCCGCACTGCATGTACTCAATGACAGCGAACTAAAGTATCGGGATGCGAGCAACAAAAGGTTGCACACAGAACTTTGCTTGATGCGCCTTTGCTACTTAATGCAGGCTACTGGTGCAAAAAGTATCACAACGACTGAAGCGCCAATTTCCGCTGAGCCTCACGCAATACCCGCACCTCCCCCATCCAGCCCCGCTTCAGCTACCGGAAATCGGCTTTTAGCCGCTATGGGTAAACCGGCTGCCTCCCCAAAAGCCAATCATGAACTGACAGCTCCGCCCAAAGTGGACAATCCGCCCAATGAAATACCCCAAACGACACCTGAAGAACAACCCAAGACCGGCGGCAGACGAGTCTCTTCAGGATTTATGGATAATCTAAATGCTATTCTGCAAACCGCAACTACCGACCAAGTAAGTAAGAAGGATTTGACTCAGGAAGATGCTGAACGTTTGTTCTCAAATTTCCAAGAATCCTTGAAGGCCGAAGGCCGAAGTGTACTATATAGCCAAGTACTTCAAATGAAAGTAGTCTGCGCTGATGTGGACGAACTGAAATTAATCTCCAGTACAGAGATAACAGATTCCTACGCGCAAAGCCTACGCAATGAATTGATCGAACTTTTTAGCAACATATTCGGTCGAACGCTGAGAATTACTACCGAACTACAAGAGGACGTTGCTGCACAAAGTAATACCCCCACCGTGTTGAGCAAACAAGAAATATTTGACGAAATCAACAAACGCAACCCGCTTGTCGGTCGACTTAAGGATGGTCTTGGCCTTCAGGTTGACTATTAAAGGTTTGCTTTTTCATTAGTCGGACAAATTGCAAGCCGTTTTATTTTGAAATATGACTCGAGTATTTTTGTATATACTTTGTCCGTAGGACAAAATTTGAATATCCAAAGGCAAAAGCCTTTGGATATGCGACAGCACGAGCCAACCTCCCAATTGTACCGTACAAAAGGCCGATCCGCAGCCCGATAGCTTCGTAACAAACCGCTAAAGAAAAAGTGCAAAACTAATCGCGGCAGAAGCAAGCCCCAAGATAAAAAGGATAGGAATTAGTTTGTTTCGCTTCCGCTTTTCTCGTCGGATCAGAAACCAAAACACTAAAGAGAGGAGACCAAAGGGAAAAACAAACACAATATTCAAAAGGAACAACCAAAACCACGAAAAAGCAGCAAACCAAAGCGCACAAATCAACCCCAGAACAAACAGGACATCATTCAGTTTAATTTTCATAGGCTTAAGGAGTAATAGTAAAACGACATTACGCAAAAAGTATAATCCGACAAAGAAACAGGTTTACTTGTTGCCTTTGCTCAATGTGCCTACTGCCTGATTCATGCTCCAAATAGAGCCCACTACACTAAAAAATAGTGCTTGTTGCATCAATCGGTGCCTTAATAGAAATACCTGCTAGAAATCGGAGACAGGGAAACGTTGCGACGCCTTTAAAGAGCCCAAAAAAAAATGTATTTAGTTCTAATCATAGGCAAAGCAACGACCGGCTAAAGGTATTGGGCTAAATCCGGCTCGGCAATTTCTAGCCCAAGCTTACACTTTATCTTTGCCGCCTTTTACAGCAATTCTATGGAGATCGGAAAAAATTTTGACCATACCTCAGCCGAGCAACGCTGGTACCAACATTGGGAGCAACGCGGATATTTTCATTCAGTACCTGATGAACGAGCAGCCTATACGATTACAATGCCGCCGCCCAATGTTACCGGAGTGCTGCATATGGGTCATGCGCTCAACAATTCCGTTCAGGATATTCTCATTCGCCGTGCCAAAGCACAAGGCTACAATACCTGTTGGGTACCGGGCACCGACCATGCCTCCATTGCCACAGAAGCCAAAGTGGTCGCCATGCTCAGAGAAAAAGGTATAGACAAGAACGCATTGAGCCGAGAAGAGTTTCTTAGCTATGCCTGGGAGTGGAAAGAAAAATATGGTGGTATCATCTTAGAGCAATTGAAGCGCTTAGGATGCGCACTCGACTGGGAACGCACGGCATTTACGATGGATGAAGCATACTATCGGGCCGTAATCCGAGTCTTTGTGGATTTGTACCGAAAAGGGCGCATCTATAGAGGCGTAAAAATGATCAATTGGGATCCAAAAGCCAAGACAGCTTTGAGCGATGAAGAAGTGATTCATAAAGCAACTCAAAGTAAACTCTGCTATGTTCAATACGCACTTTGTGACCAACAAGGAACCCCAACCGGCGGGCACATTACCATTGCCACGGTTCGTCCGGAAACTATTCTTGGCGATACAGCTGTGTGCGTGCATCCCGACGACCCTCGCTATGCACACCTCAAAGGACAATACTGCCTAGTGCCACTAATCAATCGTCCTATCCCTATCATTTTTGATAACTATATCGACCTGGAATTTGGTACGGGTGCTTTGAAAGTAACGCCGGCGCATGATATCAACGACTACAACCTTGGCCTGAAACATAAGCTGGCAGTGATCGACACACTTAATGAAGATGGTACGCTTAGTGCCGCTGCCGGAATGTATGTAGGTCAAGACCGCTTTGAGGTGCGGAAGAAAATTGTGGAAGATCTTAAAGCTAGCGGCAACTTCGTAAAAGAAGAACCCTATGCCAATCAGGTAGGCTATTCGGAGCGTACCGACGCGGTGATTGAGCCCAGACTATCCATGCAATGGTGGTGCAAAATGGAGGATCTGGCCAAGCCGGCCCTGGAAGTAGTGATGAATGATAAGATCCAATTCCATCCGGAAAAATTCAAAAACACATACCGACATTGGATGGAGAACATCCGGGACTGGTGTGTGTCCCGACAATTGCGCTGGGGACAACGCATCCCTGCCTGGTACGATACAGAAGGGAATATGTACATCGGCGAAACAGAAAAGGATGCCTATGAACAATTCAAAAGCTCCGAGGCTTACCGCAAAAAGCCAGAAACGGTCTTACAGCAAGACAACGACTGCCTGGATACTTGGTTCTCTTCCTGGCTTTGGCCAATGCAAGTTTTTGGCTGGAATGAACAACCCAACAATCCCGATTTAAGCTATTACTACCCAACACAAACCCTTGTTACTGCACCTGAAATTATCTTTTTCTGGGTAGCAAGAATGGTGATGGCCGGTGAAGAATACCTTGGTGATATCCCTTTTGAGAAGGTCTATTTTACAGGTATTGTACGGGATAAGCAAGGTAGGAAAATGAGTAAAAGCTTAGGCAACTCGCCCGACCTGCTTGCCCTTATTGATGAATGGGGTACGGATGCCGTCCGATTCTCGGTAATCATCGCCTCGCCCGCTGGTAATGATCTCTTATATGACGAGAGCATGCTCCTGCAAGGACGCAACTTCTGTAATAAGCTTTGGAATGCCATGAAGCTGCTGAAGATGTGGGAAGAACGCGCCAGCTCGGACACACCTAAATTGGATGAACAATTTGCAGTGCAATGGATCAACGCCCGTATTGACCAGTCTTCCGAAACGATCAGCAAACTTTTTGAAAGCTTTCAACTCAGTGAGGCGCTTAAATCATTGTACTCCCTCATCTGGGACGACTTCTGCAGTTGGTATTTGGAATGGGTAAAACCCGCTCCTGGCACCACTATCAGCAGGCATACCTATGATCAATCAATTGCTGCTTTTGAACGCTTGCTACAGTTGTTGCATCCCTTCCTTCCATTCGTTACAGAAGAAATCTATCAACTTCTTACAACTCGGGAAAGTGGGGACGACTTGATGATACTTCCACTCCGGCCAGTAACTAGCCCCAATGAATCATTGCTTGCAGATGGATCGAAACTTCAACAAATAATCACCACAATTAGGGACGCCCGGGCAAAGGCCGGTCTAAAACCGAAAGACCCGATTGAAATATGGGTGAATGCGCCTGAAGTAAAATTGTATCAAGAGCGCCAAGACACTATACTTCGACAAACGAATGCACAAGCACTTCACTGCACAAAAGAAGCTCTGGAAGGAGCCATTTCCTTAGTGCTACACAACGACAAGATTTACCTAAAGGGGCAACAAGAAGTGGATACTGCCGTGCAAAAAGAAGCTTTGCAGAAAGAACTAGATTACCTGAATGGCTTTTTGAAAAGTGTGGAACAAAAGCTGAACAACGAAAAATTTGTAAACAATGCAAAGCCGGAAGTAGTTAATCTGGAGCGAAAAAAACAAAGTGACACCCTGAGCCGTATCCAAACCATTGCCGAAAGCCTAGCTTTACTGTAACTTGAGTGCTTATGAAAAGGACGATTAAGGCAGTAATGGCAATGAGTTGCTGTGCGCTATTTGGCGTTGCAGTGGCTCAATCTTCAGGAAAAAAAAGTGCTGCGACGGCTAGTAAAAAAGATAGTGCCGCTGCGCATAAAGTCCCTAAGATCCCCGTGTTTTTGGGTAATTCGGAATTATCGGGAGGGGCAATTTCCAAAAGGGATTTTGATAAAATCGCCCAAGATGGCATTCGCATTAAAGGAAGCGATAGTGGTACAATACTAGGGTTCACGTTCACCTATGCAGAGCGCAATCTGTACGAAGACTCTGCTGCCAATCCGATTATCCTCACCGACTTCCTTACCGAATATTGCTTCGGCGACTCACTCAGCAGCGTCATCAAAAGGACGATCCCCTACCATACTAAACCCGGCGATACCGCTACCTACGACGACATTCGTATCCGCCTACATAATGGCAAATTAGGAATCGGTCAACCGATGAAATTTGTGATTTCTCGACAGTAGCTGATCGTAATCCTACGCTGAATTCATTGGTACCTTTAGGCCAAAAGACAGCCATGATATTCCGTATCAACCCTGCGGCGGTTTGCTTGCTCCTACCATTTGCCATGGGATGCGCTCCCAGCACCGCACAGCTTGACCATTCAAAGACTTTTCAACAAATGAACCAATCAAAATCGGACACACAAATCAACGCAACTGACACGCTTCAGATTGCCACATTTGGTGCCGGCTGCTTTTGGTGCACCGAGGCACAATTTCAACAACTCAAAGGCGTGGACCATGTAGCCAGCGGATATATGGGTGGAACAGTTGAGCACCCAAGCTATACACAAGTTTGTACCGGTACTACCGGCCATGCCGAAGTGACAAATGTTTATTACCACCCTGACCAAATTTCATTTGAAGAACTCCTTGCTGCCTTTTGGACAGCCCACGACCCGACACAGCTGAATCGTCAAGGAAATGATATCGGTACACAATACCGTTCGGTGATTTTCTACCATAATGAACAGCAAAAAGAATTGGCAACTGAATACAAGAAAAAACTAAATGATGAACAGGCTTTCGGTGCGCCGATAGTCACGGAAATCGCCCCTGCAAGCACATTCTACAAAGCCGAAAATTATCACCAAAATTATTATCAGCTCAACGGTAATGCACCCTATTGCCAATTTGTAGTTCGCCCCAAGGTGGAAAAGTTTCGGAAGGTATTTGCAGGAAAATTGAAAGCAAATTAATCCCTTGCTTTACCCACTTTTTGAACAAGAATGTATTAATTGACGAGTTGTGCTTCCTTAGTAGTCCCTGAAAAAAAACGGAATAAATTTTCGCCTAATCCTGCATTGCAATCTGCCTTGAGGATGCTCCTCCGCACAGGATAGCAACGAAAATCTCCCCCCACAGCAAGTGTGGGGGCAGGCCCCCTCAATGAGTGAGGGGGCGGGCTTTGTGCCCCGCTAGGGTGCAAAGACTGGAGCGTAAAGCCGGGATTCGCGGCCAAAAAACGAACAGTGGACTAAAAGAAAAAGGCTACCCGTTTGGGATAGCCTTAGTCAAAGATTTTGTAGTTAGCAACTCTAGAGTTGGTTGTAGATTTTCACATCCATGCTACGGGGAATACCGTAATATTGGAACGTCTTGTGGCGGTATCCCTTCTTGTAATACGCATCAGTATTGCCTTCTTCAGGAATGGTAACCCAATCATCCCGACGGTCAATCTTCCAACGATAAACGGCAATCGTATTGGGTCCGCGTTGTGTTGAAGCATAGAACTGTAATTTCTTACCGGAATAACCCATTTTGATCATTTGGTCATCAGTAAATTCATCACCGGCTATAGAGGCTTGATCTTTGGTGATCGGATTGAACCAACTGTAAACAGCAATACGGCCTTCCCCAGGATTGCGATAAGCTACAAACAGCATCCGCTTGTCTTCCCAGCCCCAGTTAATCATTTGGCCGTCTTGATACTCACCTTCTGCAACTGTTTCAAAAGTGTGATCAACGGTATTGTACCATTGGAATACGTTTATAAGTTCATCATTGCCACGGTCCTGAGCCTGTGCATTGTTGAATCCGGCAGCACCAACCATCAGTGCAGAAATGAGGAGCAAAGTTTTTTTCATGTTGTGACTTCTGTCTGTTTTAAATCGCGACCAAAATACAGCAAAATTT
>JAFDYA010000032.1 GCA_018267675.1 Bacteroidota bacterium | reverse complement strand
GCGGGTGACGAAGTGAGCTATCGATCGCTGACCGTGAGCTGGTTTGAGCATTCTCCTTTATTCCGCGCCTTAAAAAAAATTGCTGATAAAAACATCCAACTTATCATCACCACCGACCATGGTACTGTACAGGTAAAAAAGCCGAGCAAATGCATTGGCGACCGAAGTACAACCACCAACCTTCGCTACAAACACGGGCGCAACCTTCAATACGAAGACAAGGATGTTCTTGCCTTTCGTGATCCGGAATTAGCCGGACTTCCTCGCCCCAATGTCAGTTCTACGTTCATCTTTGCGAAGTCCGACATCTTCCTATGCTACCCGAATAACTACAATCATTACGTTCAATACTACCGAGACACGTTCCAACATGGAGGCATTAGCCTGGAAGAAATGCTGGTACCCATTGTTCGGTTGGTGAGCAAGTGAACTAGTCCTTAAATCCAATTGGTGCTATCGACTTTCTGGCAATGAAAGATTGTGGGTATTGTTTCCCTTCAATTTTTGCTACTTTTTCCTTGAAATTTTAATCAAGATGAAATAGGAAATGCACCATGTTGATGAAAATGGATTGTCGTAGGCTATTGCGACAAATAGATTCAGTGAACTCAAAAACACAATGGACTATTCAGAAACCCAAGACTTGAGCTTAAGCTTTTGCCAAAAAAGCTTTTGATATAAAAAAATTGAGCCGGAACACATCGACCTTGTTTCTTCTGAATAATTCAGCGCCGAGATGATTGTTAAAAAATCCGCGCCTTCAACACCCATCACTACAAATACCAACCGGCATCGCCTATTTTTGGCCAACCTTGTATCAGCAACTATGAGCATTTTCTTCGGCAAATCAAAAGACAATAAACCCAAAAAGAAAAAACCGGTTTGGCGAGAGTGGCTCGATGCTGGCGTGTTTGCTGTGGTCGCTGCTACGCTCATCCGCACGTTCATTTTAGAAGCCTATACCATCCCATCAGAAAGTATGGAAGGTACCATGCTGGTGAACGACTATCTCTTCGTGAGTAAAATGCACTATGGCGCTCGGATTCCTATGACACCTGTTGCTGTCCCCTTAGTCCATAATGAAATGCCGATAGTTGGCGGGAAAAGTTATACCGATGCTGTTCAATGGGGCTATCATCGACTACCTGGTTTTAGTGAGATCAAGCGATATGATGTTGTTGTCTTCAACTTTCCGGATGGTGATACGGTATTGCTTGATGAGAATGGAAGACCTCGGCAAGACGACTATTATACCTATGCTCGTTTCATACCACGCGCCCAACTCATTGCTAATGGTATCCAAACTCGGCCCGTTGATAAAACCGACAACTATATCAAGCGCTGTGTCGCCGTGCCTGGAGATGTCTTAGAAGTGCGGGAAGGTCAACTATTCATTAACGGTCAGCCTTCTCCGGTTTTTCCGCATGTGAAGAACGAATATTCCGTCATCATGAAACAGGGTGGCGGTTTTAGTGATGAAACAGCCGAAGCCAATCATATCAACCTAAACCCGGACAAGGATATTCGTCCCGGCCCTCCCGGTACCTCCATGAATGTTCTACTTCAGAATGAATATGTGGACGCTGTTAGAAAAGCACCCGAGGTGGCACATCTTAGTTTATACACCCAGCCCAAAGGCTATGTCGGAGGCCCACTTAACTGGACTTTCCCTGATGATACCGTTCATTTCAAATGGAATCTGGACAATTACGGGCCGATTACCATTCCTAAAAAAGGACAAACAATTACGCTTACTCCCGAAAACATCGCGGAGTACCGCCGCTTGATTACCGTGTATGAACATAATACATTGGAAGAACGCAATGGTCAATTCATTATCAATGGTCAAGCAACAAACAACTATACCATCAAAATGGATTATTATTGGATGATGGGGGATAATCGACACAACTCATTAGACTCTCGCTATTGGGGCTTTGTGCCGGAAAGCCATGTTGTTGGGAAAGCTTGGTTTGTATGGTTAAGTTATGGTGAACATGGCATCCGTTGGAGCCGTTTGTTTAGAGGTATTCATACCCTCGAACAATAACAACTTGCTGGAACTTCCTCTGCTTCTAGAGTAGGAAATATTTTAACCTTGATCTTAAAGCGGAAACCCGAGGCTGAGTATTTTATCCTGAGCAATCCTGATTGACTACGCTATTGAAATCCTATTTTTCTGAGTTTCGTCAACTTAGTTTTGAAATGTTGCATTGCGGATTACCTTCGTACCATCTACTTATTTATACCCCTAATTAAATCTCAATAATGTCCGCAACATCAAGGAGGGCGGTGGATGTCCTCGTTATTGGCGCCGGCCCATCCGGAAGTATTTCAGCAGCCATCATGCAGCAACACGGTTTGAAGGTTGAAATTGTTGAAAAAACACTTTTTCCTCGGTTTGTAATTGGCGAAAGTCTATTACCGCGTTGCATGGAAGCACTTGACGAGGCTGGTATGTTGGAGGCTGTAAAAGCCGCCGGTTTTCAACAAAAAAATGGTGCCAAATTCGTTTCTGGAGACAAACTTTGCGATTTCAACTTTGATCAACAATTCACTAAAGGTTGGAGCTGGACTTGGCAAGTGAAACGAGCTGACTTTGATAAAATCCTTGCCGATGTCTGTGTGTCCAAAGGCATCCCCTTGCACTATGAAACGGAAGTAATTAATGTAGAAATGGCGGAAGATGGCAGCTCAATCACAACAGTTCGGGAAAAAGACGGTACCTGCTCAGAGATTGAGGCAAAATTCATTGTTGACGGCAGCGGTTATGGAAGAGTTTTACCTACACTTTTCAATTTAAATAAGCCGAGTACTCAATATACACGCACGGCTCTATTCAGCCACATCAAAGATCCCAATCGCGCTGAAGCAACCGAGCCGGATCGGATTATCATCATCGTACACAATCCAACTACCTGGATTTGGGTAATCCCCTTTAGTGACGGTACAACTTCTGTTGGCTACGTTGGCAGCCAAGAATTTTTTGATGGCTTTAGTGGCACAACAACTGAAAAACTATTTGCAATGTTGCAAGCAGAGCCCAGCTTGGCAAAACGTTTCAGAAATCCCGAATTAGTTTGGCCCGAGCCAAAACAACTAAAAGGATGGAGTTCCGGTACGACCAGCTTCTTTGGGAAAGGATTTGTGCTCACCGGTAACGTAACTGAATTCTTAGATCCGGTATTTTCTTCTGGCGTAACGCTGGCGGCTGTTTCCGCTCAATTGGCGGCTCATTTGGTGGTGCGCCAACTACGGGGAGAACAAGTGAACTGGCAAGAAGAATATTCTGATGAATTACAAACAGGTGTGGATGTCTTCCGAACCTTTGTCGATACTTGGTATGATGGTACCTTGTTTAAAATCATTTTCTCTGAAGGGCAACATGATGATATGTTGAATCAAATCTGTTCCGTGCTTGCCGGATATGTCTGGGATAAATCAAATCCTTTTGTCAAAAACTCTGATAAAACCGTGCGGACACTTGCTCGCTTTTTAGACCACCGGCAAAAAGAAAACGACGAAGCGATTAAAGCTGAAGCATAATCTTATCTTCGTATCATGCGGCCTATCGGCATCTTCGACTCCGGGTATGGAGGCTTGACCGTATTTCGAAATATTCGAGATGCCTTGCCTGAGTATGACTACATATATCTTGGGGACAATGCCCGTGCGCCCTATGGTAATCGCTCTTTTGATACCATACATGCCTACACTTGGGAGGCCGTCCAATGGATGTTTGCTCAAGGATGTCCGCTCATTATCCTAGCTTGTAATACCGCTTCGGCAAAGGCGCTTCGCACAATTCAGCAAAAGAATCTTCCCAACAAATTTCCCGACAAACGGGTTTTAGGTGTCATCCGTCCTACCGCAGAAATTATTGGGCAATTCAGTAAAAGTGGACATGTCGGTGTATTGGGCACCTCTGGAACCGTTAACAGCAATTCCTATCCCTTGGAAATTGAGAAATTTTTCCCTTCACTTTCGGTCTATCAGCAAGCTTGTCCACTATGGGTGCCCTTGGTTGAAGCCGGCGAAGAAAATAGTGCCGCTGCTGATCTTCTTGTTGAAGAAAACCTGACGCAATTGCTACAACAAGCCAGGGATATCGACACCGTTTTGCTCGCCTGCACGCACTATCCATTGTTAGCGGCCACAATTGCCAAACACCTACCCGATTCAATTCAAATGGTTGGACAAGGACAGATTGTAGCCGAAAGTCTTAAAGACTATCTAAGCCGCCATCCGGAAATTGCGAAGCAAATCACCCAAACAAAAACAGTTCAATTCTTTACTACCGACAATGCTGCTGATTTCGAAGAAAAAGGTGCTCGGTTTTTAGGACAATCTATTCGTGCCAAGCAAATCGTACTTACCAGCGAATAGATAAATCTAGCCCTACTTGATCCCGGATTTCATGTTAGGGTACAACCACTATACAAATATGATAGCATGCTGCATAAATTAGTAAAAGATCGGAGCACCCTTTTTCCCCTAGTTGTGCCTAGCCGATTTGCAGCAATAAAATAGTTCCGTAAATCTGGGTTTATTCCGATATTTACCCAGCTTAATCTACGCTGAATTTTCCAAACGCTTGTTTCTTGAATTTCCTTGCTCTTCATAGCCCATTAGCGCCAGAACGACTCGATGTAATGTTGGGCTTTGGATACTATCGGATGCAGCAGAATTTGTTCACAACCAACTATGCACATACGGATAACAACACTGTAATACCGGTAATTTGGGCTCGGGTTTTACTAGATGGTTTTGAACAACATAAGCAATTAAAAAAGCTACGGAGCCGTAACAAACTATTTGAGCTTCAACTACATCCGGCAAAGAATTCTGAAGAAATTGAAGCCCTTTATTCCCAATATAGAATCTTTATCAATTTTGATGGCCACGACTCTGTTCAGACTTGCCTTTATGGAAATGCGGACACCGATTTTTTCCCTGGGCGAATGTGGGAAGTCCGGGACAATGGAAAACTAATCGCTGTTGGGTATTTTGATGAGGGTTTTGATAGTTGTGCGGGGATTCTCAACTTCTTTGATCCTGATTATAAAAAATATAGTTTGGGTTCCTGGCTCTATTTTGAAAGTGTTGCTTTCGCTGCCCGAACCGGTAAAACTTTCTTTTACCCTGGCTATATTGGCTTAAATTTTCCCAAGTTTGATTATAAGCTAGACGTAGGAAGCCATCGAGTGGAACTCTGGCATCCCGGTGTAGCCTTATGGTTGCCTTTTACTCCCAGTATTCTCCTAGCAATATGCCAGGATAACGCACAACAAAATCAACGAGCTACTTAGCAATCTCCCACCGGTGGCCCATAGGGTTCCAAACCACCATCTACTATCCGCTGACGGTAAAGTTTATGTTTCCAACAAATAAGCGGTGGTTCATCCGGATCATCTGCTGGTTTGAATGGCATTTCCTCCTTATCAATTAATGGCTGTTCTATCGTCGGACTGTTAACGATTATACTTGGTGCTGGAGCAAGCGGCGGAGTTAATGGTATATCGCTAGCCAATATTGCCGGTGGGGATGCCATTCCCTCGGCTCTTGACAATGACCAATCTTCATGTATAGCAGCCTGGCGTGTCGCTACCAGATTACCACGATTCAATAATCTACAAACTAAATTTTTAGACTTCATAATAGGACCTTTTTTTCTAGTTGAATGTTCTACTTTGTTGCTTTACAAATTCTAGTCGATTCAAATCTCCTTTAAATGCTTCGTCCACTTTAAACACATAAGACCGCGGACCACCAAACTTATTTTTTGCTTCAACGACCAAACGATTCATACTGAGTATAGGTGAATCCATATTATCAAATACTAAATAAAATTGTTCTCCACTCTTTGGAACCAAACTAAACCCATTTCTATGCTCCGTTATTGCTAGTGCTTTATCAAAAAAGATCGTTCCTGCCATTTCATTGGGAACTCCTCTATACGCTTTTCCAAAACCATACACTAGTTGCTTCTTCTTTTTAAAATCATAGCGATACCAAACAGAGAAATAATACCATCTTGGTTCAGTACATTTTGTAGTTAGCTTCACCAAATACATTTCCTGGGCAAATCCCGTTCTTGGTGGTTTATAATCCACTATTTCTCTGGTACTCGCATCATTGATAGATGCGTGTATCAAAATACTTCCATCTTCTATATACTTTTCCCGAAAAGCTGTTTTATAGACGTCAATTTGAGAAATAAGATTTGTATCGCCAGACGGACAACTAGATTCCAAAGCCCGGCTGTATAATGCCCTATTATAAATATAATTCCGAGTAAACTCCGACTTTAATCCAATACAACTACTGAAAAATACAAGCAGGATAATTGGTACGGTTATTCTGATTTTATAAACCTGCATCTCTATTGTTTTGATAGGTACCACCAAGGAAAAATCTATTCGCATCATTATTTGGATGCAATGCGTAATTACCTAAAGTATGAATAATATCTTGCAAACCAAAGGGTATTCCTTTCTTTGTTCTCAAGGATCCTATCATACCAAGATCGAATCCAAAATTCCGATAAGGCATTATTCTTAAATTGTATGCTGAGGTGTTGAAATTATCAGGAAAATTTCCACTAGCTCCCAATTCATTTAGATTATAATCGGGCACTCGAATTCCCAATAAAGACGACATTTCATAAAGCATCGGTTTGTAGCCGGTAAATTGATCAAACAAAAATTCGACACTATTAAATTGATCATTATTATGAAAAAATAATCCTAGTCCACCTGTCCAATACCGATCAAAATGATCAGAAACTGTCAGCCATTCTATTGGAGCACCGCCATCATTATAATAGTTTATGGTAAAGTCCCCAAAACTCCCTGTTAGTGCGCCAAGAGCCTGATTTCGTTTGTGATTATTAAAGATGAAAATTGTAGAAAGTAAAACAGCATTTCGAACATCAGTATAGAAATTATAGGCTGCTGAATTACCAATTGTTCTAAAAAATTTATTATAGTAAGGATCACCCCACCATGCACCCGCTGTAAAAGAATTTGAAAAATCTACCTGGACATCGTTGCTTAAGGGATTCAAATTAGCTCCTAATGATTTACTATATACAGCAACCGTAGGCCCATAATTAAAGAGAAAATTATGTTTATTAATTGCGGATACACCTACCCCAACAAAAATTTTCCATCCTGGGAATTTTTGTCCTTGCCCGGAAAAAAAATAGAGATTTCCACCAAAATTAAAACTGGACTTATACCGCCAATCGGCATCTGCTTGGGCTAGTGCAGGTGTAGAAAATAGCTGCAGCAATAAAAAAGTTACCAAATACAGGTATCGATACATTACTAGAAGGCTTTATTAATTGCCAAGATAAAAAGAAATATAATTTTACCAAACAATTTAATAGTATTTCCTTATTAATTTCAAGCAAGCAACTCAAGTTTTTAAAATAAAACTTAAAGAACTGTGAATAATAGTGGATAAAGCTTAGGAAAACCTAGCGGGATGAAGTGGATAATTATTCACCGGTACGGTCGGTGTTTTTTGATAGTCAATTTCCCCACAAGAATCAATAATTATCAACAGGGTTGATGCAAATACACAGGCTAAATTTTATCCCGAGCGTTGCTATACACAAATCCACAAAAAACTGTGGAAATACCTTGTTTATTGAGCTATTGTCTGGGGAGAAAACGAGAATCATCATTGGAAAAATTGAAAAGCAGTAATTTGCCTTGTGAATAGCAATTTTATTTCAACAGGTCAACACTCCTAATGGTGGTAGCTTGTTTTTTAAAAAATTTTTGAGTCATTATTTATGAGTGTGAATTTCTTGGAAAGAGATAAAGCGGTAGCAAGAGATGGTTTTTTTAATGAAGCAATCGATCCATCGCTTGATTTGTTTGATGCGATAGCTCAACTAAAAAAAGAGAAGAATGCGATAATTCTTGCCCATTATTATCAGGAACCGGATATCCAAGATATTGCTGATTTTATTGGTGATAGTTTAGGTTTGGCACAAAAAGCGGCAACGACGGATGCTGAAGTCATAGTTTTTGCTGGTGTTCATTTTATGGCCGAAACGGCAAAGATTCTTAATCCAAACAAGAAGGTGTTGTTACCGGATTTGAACGCTGGTTGTTCGTTGAGTGATAGTTGCCCTCCGGAGCTTTTTCAGTCGTTCAAAGCCCGTCATCCGGATCATACAGTAGTGACCTATATTAATTGCTCTGCCGGGATGAAGGCTTTGAGTGATATAATTTGTACCTCATCAAATGCAAAGGCGATAATTGATTCATTACCGAAGGATCAGAAGATTATTTTCGCGCCGGATAGGAATCTTGGAGCTTGGTTAAAGAAGGAATCGGGTAGAGATATGGTATTATGGAATGGTGCGTGTATGGTACATGAATTGTTTTCCGTTGAGAAGATAACTAAATTAAAGGTTAGGCATCCGGAAGCAAAGCTTATTGCCCATCCGGAATGTGAAGAGGCTGTTTTACGCATTGCTGATTTTATTGGCTCCACCTCGCAGTTGCTTTCCTTTATTGTGAATGATGCAGCCAGTTCCTTTATTGTAGCTACAGAAGCGGGTATCCTTCATAAGATGCAGCAGCAAGCACCTAATAAGGTCTTGATACCGGCTCCACCTGATAATGCCTGTGCGTGCAATGATTGCCCACACATGAAATTGAATACCTTGGAGAAGTTGTATCTCTGCTTAAAGAATGAAGTTCCTGAGATTACAATGGATGAGGATTTACGTCTTGCTGCGAAACGTCCTATTGACCGGATGATGGAAATTAGTCGAGCGGCTGGCCTAATTTAGTATTTTGCCTAAAAAGTTTTTGGTTGTGTGAAATAATCCTTATTTTTATCAAAATAATTTTGTCCAATGAAAAGAATTTTTACGTCGCTTTCAATGGTTTTGGCAGCAGCGTTGTTTGCACCGCTAGTACAAGCACAGAACCAGCCCATGTCTGATAGCAAGATCAAGACAAATCTAGCTGCAGCACGTTTTTCGGTGAATACACCTGCGAGCCTCAGTGGTATGAAGAAGGTTACAATTGCACCTTGGGGTGACCAAGCTGTAGTACCTATTATCAATCAACCTGTCGTTGCCGGTATTGATAGCTTAGCTATTAATCCTCTAACTAACGCTGCGGCTGTAAATGGGAAGGTTTGTTTGTTGTTTCGCGGTAGTGCAACTTTTAGGCAAAAGGCCGATTATGCAGAAAATGCCGGGGCAATTGCGCTCATTATCGTGAATAATATTTCCGGTGGTCCAGTTGGTATGGGGAATACCGGTACAGGTAATGTGAATATTCCGGTTGTGATGGTTTCTGATGTGGATGGGCAGGCTATAAATAATGCATTACTTGCGGCACAAACAGTAACAGTTTCCCTTGGTTCTTGGAACTTGGGTGGTGCACATGATTTGGCTTTGTTAGGTGGTTACCAATCGGCCCCACACGCAATGGTGATTCCTAAAGCTCAATTAGCTAAGGGAGCGTCAAGTCAACCGTATAAGAATTTTACAGCCGGAGCTATTATAAATTTTGGTACAAGTACCGAGACAAGTGTTGCGGTATCAGATTCAGTAATATGGACACCGACTGGTGGTAGCGGCACAACAGTACATACCGGTGGTTATTCCGTTTCATCTATTACACCTTCAGATTCCGTAAAGTTTGGTTTTGGTGGTTCAACAACAAGTTATTCATTACCAGCACCAACTACTACAGGTACATTTACTTATAAATATCGGATTAATTATCCTGGTCCGGATGCAACACCGGAAGATAATGTCTATCAGAATACAATGACGGTAAGTGATTCAATTTTCTGTAAGAGCAACTACGATTTTGTGAAAGGTCGGCCAAGTGTATCGTTGAGTATTCAACCAGCTAATGTGACCACTGATTTTAGTTTAGGACCTGTTTATTATGTTGCCGATGGTGGTTATGCAGCACGTAAGATTCAGTATTCACTTAGTAAGAATAGTGTTCCTACTTTGGATGGGGAAGAGACTTATGGTTTGATCTATAAATGGAGTGATGGTTCAAACGGTGGAGTATTAGATTCATTTATTCAAGCTCCAGAATTGAAACTAGTAGGATATGGATTTAAAACACCCTTAACCACAGCCGACTCAGTTTTTGGTGATATTACCTTGAATATTCGTGACGTTGTTACTCCATCTAAACCATGTATTTTGGATAGTAATTCATGGTACGTAACTCTTGCTCAAGGCACCATGAATACCTTTGTTGGTGTTGATGAGAGCATTAGTTATTTTACGAGAGCCTATGAACAAAGTCAAGTTTTTGGTTATCAAGAACACCCAATGGCGTTGTACACAGATTTCTATACAAGTTTGCCAATGTCTACCAATGCTATTGTGACTTTCCCATTTGCGGGTAATGGCTATTATGTGGATTCTTCTTTCTTTGATCGTTTCTATTATACACCAGCGGTAGCCTTGCATCTTTCTAAGAATAAGGTGAATACGACGCCTCCTCCCGGTGCAGTTGGTCATATTGGTGAGCCGGGTGTATTTGCTGTATATCCAGTACCGGCAACTGACATGGTTACAGTTGATGCTAAGTTTAACAGCACGATGAAGGATGTGAAATATCGTTTGTTAGACGTTAGCGGGAAGTTAGTGTATAAGTTAGATCGTGGTAGTCTTTCTACTGATAAGGTCTCCATACCAACATCTGGTTTGAGTTCCGGTATTTATCATCTTTTGATCATTGCTGACGGTAGTTCAGCGATTAGGGAGATTGTTATTAGGAAGTAGGTTAATTTTTGATTTTGTTTTTTTGGGTTGCTTTTTAGCAACCCTTTTTTTGTGTTTGTATATTTGCCGCATGTTTTCGGATTATGATGTTATTGTAGTAGGTGGTGGACACGCTGGTTGTGAAGCAGCCCATGCAGCTGCAACTATGGGTTCTCGAGTATTGCTTATTACCATGAGTTTGCAACAGCTTGGTACTATGAGTTGTAATCCGGCAATGGGAGGTATAGCTAAAGGGCAAATCGTACGTGAAATTGATGCGCTTGGTGGGATGAGCGGGATAGTATCGGATAAGAGTACTATTCAGTTTAGAATGCTCAATCGGAGTAAGGGTCCGGGCATGTGGAGCCCACGTAGTCAGAACGATAGGATGATGTTTTCTGCGGCTTGGCGGGAGGCCTTGGAGGGCAATCCAAATATCCATTTCTGGCAAGACATGGTGGTAGGGTTGATTGTTTCACGTGGAACAGTGAAGGGGGTGAAGACACAAATGGGTCATGAGATTTTTGCAAAGGCGGTGGTATTGACAAATGGCACGTTCTTAAACGGGATAATTCATATTGGCCGGAAGCAACAGAAAGGCGGGCGGATTGGAGAGAAAGCGGCAACCGGGATTACCGAACAGTTGGTGACCCTTGGTTTTGAAAGTGCTCGGCTGAAGACAGGTACACCACCTAGGATAGATGGTCGTTCGCTTGATTATTCCGTTATGGAAATTCAAGAAGGGGATTCAGAGCTAGTAGGATTTTCTTTTTTGAATGACCATACAATTGACCCTAAAAGACAACGACATTGTTGGATTACGCACACAAATCAAAGGGTGCACGATATTCTAAGAGAAGGTTTTGTGGATTCTCCAATGTTCAATGGCGATATTTCAGGTACCGGACCTAGATATTGCCCAAGTGTAGAAGATAAAGTCAATCGTTTTGCAGAAAAGGAAAGTCATCAACTTTTTGTGGAGCCGGAAGGCTGGAATACTGTGGAGATTTATGTCAATGGGTTCAGTACTTCACTAGCCGAAGAAATCCAAGTACGAGCACTTCGGGCAGTTCGTGGTTTTGAGCATTGTCGTTTTTTCAGGTTGGGTTATGCAATTGAGTACGACTATTTTCCACCTACACAGTTACAGAATACCTTGCAAACCAAGCTGATAGCAGGCTTATTCTTCGCAGGGCAGATCAATGGCACTACTGGGTATGAGGAGGCTGCTTGTCAGGGTCTAATAGCGGGAATTAATGCGCATCAATTGGTTAAGGAACGAGAGCCGCTTGTTCTGGGGAGAGATCAGGCGTATATCGGGGTGCTGATTGATGACTTGATCAATAAAGGGACAGATGAACCGTATCGTATGTTCACCAGCCGCGCCGAATTTAGGACACTACTTCGGCAGGATAATGCAGATTTACGCCTCACACCAATCGGATACCAATTAGGTTTAGCCTCCGAAGAGCGGTATCAAAGTATGCGAGCCAAAGAGGCTGATGTATTGGCTGTAAAGCGAAGATTGGAGGAATGTTCCGTTGTCCCGGAGGAAGTTAATCCGGTTTTTGCTGAAAAAGGATCGGCCCCGCTTAACGAGAAGACCAAATTATCTAAGATTATTCTACGGCCAGGTATCGGTATCGATGATTTGGTTAAAGGAGTACCGAAGATAGCTGAGTTACTAGAAGATTTTGATAGCTTGACGTTACAACAAGCGGAGATTCAGTTGAAGTATCAGACCTATATTGAGAAGGAACAGGTACTTGCTGAGCGCCTTCTAGGCTTGGATGCTTTGAATATACCTGAGACTTTTGATTTTACTAAGCTTACGGCACTAGGTACTGAAGCGCGTCAGAAATTAGAGAAGATTCGCCCGAGGACAATTGGCCAAGCTAGTCGTATAAGTGGGATTAATCCTACGGATGTTCAGATACTATTGGTTAATATGGGCAGATGAATACAATGGAGTTACTACCTTCTATTTCAAGATATTGTGCTTATCAAGAGCGCTGCCACCAGGAGGTGCGGAACAAGTTATTGGAGTTGGGAGTACGGTTTGAGGCACTAGAAAATCAAATCGCCTTATTGATAGAACAAGATTTGCTCAACGAGGAACGATTCGCAAGGGCATTTGCACGGGGCAAGTTTCGGATAAAAAAATGGGGTAGAGTAAAAATAACTCAGGAATTAAGGCTTCGTCAAATCTCTCCTTTTCTGATCACACGTGCATTATCTGAAATCAACACAAATGATTACTATGGTGTATTAGAACAGTTAGCTAGTCGGAAATTGGAAAGTTTAGAAAGGGAATACAACGATTTCAAAAAGTATCAGAAGGCGTTCCGGTTTTTATTGCAGAAAGGATATGAAGCACAGCTAGTCAACGAAGTTTTGAAAGAATTGATGGCGTAATCATCATTGTACTATATTTGGATTTGAGAGACAAAAAGAATGGCAGTACCAGTACAACAAGTAACTGACGGCATCAGTATAACCGTTGAATGCTTTTATCAAGAAAAGCAGAGCAACCCGGTTTCCGGTGAATATCTTTTTGCCTATCGGGTCACTATTGAAAATTTTAGTACCATGCCGGTAAAGTTGTTGCGTCGGCATTGGCATATATATGATAGTAATGGAAGTTATAGAGAGGTGGAGGGCGAGGGAGTAGTGGGGCTTCAGCCAGTAATAGAGCCAGGAAATTCGTATCAATATGTGTCGGCCTGTAGTTTGCGTACTGACATGGGTAAGATGTCGGGGAGCTACAAGATGGAGAACTTGTACAACAAGAAGGCTATGATCGTTCAGATTCCTGAATTTCAGCTTATTGCACCTTTCAAGATGAATTGAAATTCCTTAGAAAGAACTTTTCCTAAAATATACGTACCTTCGCGCCCCGTTTATGCGCTTTACATAAATCGTGTCGAGGCAATAGACGGTATATTTTAAAACACAAATGCAGCTTAGAAACATCGCAATCATTGCTCACGTTGACCATGGTAAGACTACTCTGGTAGACAAAATCATTCATGCTACCAAAGTTTTCAGAGATAATCAGGAGACCGGTGAGCTCATCATGGACAATAATGATTTGGAACGAGAGCGGGGCATTACAATCCTATCTAAGAACATTTCGGTGACCTATGGTGATACCAAAATTAATGTAATTGACACACCTGGTCACGCCGATTTTGGTGGGGAAGTGGAGCGTGTATTAAAGATGGCAGATGGGGTTCTATTGTTGGTAGATGCCTTTGAAGGGCCAATGCCGCAGACTAGGTTTGTATTGCAAAAAGCTTTGAATCTTGGTTTGCACCCTATTGTTATCATTAATAAGGTAGATAAGCCAAATTGTCGCCCGGATGAGGTACATGATGCCGTATTTGAGCTTTTCTTCCAATTGGATGCAACTGAAGAACAATTGGATTTCCCAACTCTTTATGGCTCTGCAAAACAAGGTTGGTACAATACTACTAATACCCCAACAGACAATATCAATGCGGTATTGGATATGATAGTTGCTAAAGTTCCAGCACCGACTCAAGCGGAGGGGACACTCCAACTTCAGATTACTTCATTGGATTATTCCAGCTTCCTTGGACGTATTGCTGTGGGCAAGGTTACACGTGGAACAATTAAGGAGGGACAGAATATTCAGCTCTGCAAATTGGATGGTTCCTTTGTTCGTGGAAAGGTGAAGGAACTATACGTTTTTGAAGGTATGGGCAAGAAGAAAGTGAGTGAGGTGCAAACAGGAGATATCTGCGCTGTGGTGGGAATTGAGGATTTCCAAATTGGCGAGACAATTGCTGATTTTGATAATCCGGAGGCGTTACCACCAACCGAGATTGATGAACCAACAATGAACATGCAGTTCTCAATCAATAATTCTCCATTCTATGGTCGGGAAGGCAAGTTTGTAACCAGCCGAAATATCCGAGATCGACTCAATAAAGAATTGGAGAAGAACCTGGCTCTACGTGTGGAAGATACGGATGATGCAGACAAATTTTTGGTTTTTGGCCGAGGAATCTTGCACCTTTCAGTGTTGATAGAAACAATGCGCCGGGAAGGATATGAACTCACTGTTGGGCAGCCACAGGTAATTGTGAAATACATCGATGGGAAGAAATGCGAGCCGTATGAACTGTTGGTAGTGGATGTACCAGCAGAGTCTTCAGGCAAGGTGATTGACCTAGTGACGCAACGAAAGGGTGAGATGACTATCATGGAGACAAAGGGAGAAATGCAGCATTTGGAATTTGATATGCCTTCACGAGGTTTGATTGGCTTGCGCTCACAAATGCTTACAGCAACAGCCGGTGAAGCTGTAATGGCACACCGTTTTCATGAGTATAAGCCCTGGCAAGGAACTATCCCAGGCCGGAACAATGGGGTATTGATTTCAAAGTTCACCGGACCAACAACTGCCTATTCAATTGACAAATTGCAAGATCGTGGTGCCTTTTTTGTAGATCCGGGAGAGGAAGTTTATGCTGGTCAGATTGTAGCCGAGAACATTAAACCAGGAGACCTCAATGTAAATGCAATTGAAGGTAAAAAATTGACCAACCACCGCGCCTCTGGCTCCGATGGTGCTGCTTCTATCACACCAAAAATCCAAATGAGCTTGGAGGAATGTATGGAATACATTCAGCAAGATGAGTGCATTGAAGTGACGCCTAAAAGCATCCGGCTTAGAAAGATAATGTTGGATGAAAATGATCGTACCAAGTATGCAAAAATGCTGAAAGCAGAAGCATAATAGCTAAATTCTAACTTTAATTAAGGGGTATTGCTGCTGCAACACCCCTTAATTTTTTTTGTCTGGCTTAAAGTTTAGAACTAGCGAATTCATGCAATAGCGTAGTCCTGTCGGCGGAGGACCATCATCAAAGACATGACCGAGGTGTGCATTGCAACGAGAACACAATACTTCCGTCCGCTCCATACCGAAACGTAGGTCTTGTTCGTACCGAATACTGTTCATCCGAACGGGTTCAAAAAAGCTTGGCCAACCACAACTACTAGCAAACTTTGCCGAAGAACGAAAAAGTTTGTTGCCACATACGGCACAATAGTAAGTCCCGACACCGGTGTAGTTCCAATATTTTCCACTGAATGCCGTTTCGGTACCCGATTCAAAAGCGATTTCAAAAATCGAATCCGGGAGAATCCGCTTCCATTCCCCCCGAGTAACCTGTAGCTTTTGTGTATCAACTTCGGAGTAATAAGGATTTTGGAAACTTTTATTTTCTTTAGTTTGGCCTTGCATCCTGATGCCATAGAAGACAGCGAAGGCAATTATAATGCAACTGAACCCAGTTAATACCCGAATTGTTTTTTTATGACTCATGGACGAGTTGATTTCCTACGAAGTTGGGGATTTTCTCGGGAACAACAAGTACTAAATTCACAAATTTTACTGGGAGTAAACTCTGAATTAAGTATGAGATTTCCATCCTAGTTCGTTTTGTGCAGCAAATATGGATCAGTAAGGGTATCTCAGGAGTGCATTCGCATTTCTTACTGTTTGAAAAATTGTATAGCCATCAGGATAGTTTCCGAAAATATAGCTGGGAGTTTTCTGGGATTAAGCAGCGAATTATCCGATCTAATGTTTTCCTCGGAAGAAAGTAGAGGAGTATCATTCAATAGTTTGCTGTTTAAACTTAGCCGACAAGGTTTTATTTTATAGCTGACGGAATGCTAATTGTCGGGATTAAATTTTCTGGAAGTTCACTTGTGCTTCGTTGTTGAGTTTTAGTGGTTTTAGATCGTCATATTGTGCATCGAGTACGATACCAAATACCTTTTCTAATACGGCTAAATATTCTGGTCCTTCTTCAATAAGTTGAATAGTTTCTTGTCTTTGGTCAATAATTTTTAAGGTCCGATTAAAGAGGGAACACATGCCATTTTCAAGTGGTAAAGCCGCTACACGGTTTTTTACGAATAATGCGTTGGGGTTTGTTGATGTGTAATAGTTTCCATACTCTATATCTTTTGGACATACGTATCCTAAGTCAAAGCTGTAAAGGTTTTTCCATTTTTGTCCATGAAGCTTTTGTACCATAATGCCAAAAAGCGGATCTTCAGTCAATTGGTAGGTTTTGCCATCAACACTTTCGGGGCTATTAAATATTATTGGGATGGGTATTGCTGGGTTTTCTGCTCCGAAGCCGGTATCCACGAGCCAGTCCTGGCCATCGAGTGTGAGCAAGCTGACACGATGACCCCGACCGGTAGCAATACCATTCAAATGTACACGCCCCAATAGGCTTCGAGCTTCAAAACCGAGGGCATGAAGCGCCATCAGAAAAAGTCCATTCAACTCGGAACAGTACCCACCGCGCCGTTGGTGCAATAGTTTGGCCACAAGAGATGCTTCGTCCAATTTTATTTCACGCCCAAGCCAAATGTCAAAATTTTCAAAGGGAATAGTAAGGAGTTGAGCTCGTTGGAGTTTGCGCACAAAAGCGATATCCATGCTAATGGGTTCTCTGAAAGAAAGCCTTTCGAAATATTGCTTAATTTGGAAGTGTTGCTCTGGCATTGCCATTCCGCAAATTAATTTTTTGATTGGTAGAAGTATGACTTACTCGAATTTGTGGATGAATTATCGCTAAGATAATGCGGCATTCTGTAAGAATTAAATCTGAGATATTGTGAGTGGAATGCTTGTCCGAAATTCTTAGTGTGCCGGAAAAATGATATAAATTTAGACAGCGATTTACGGAACGATATTGGATACATTAAACGTCCCTGAACAAAAGAAGATACGAAATCAAACAAACACATTTTTTATGGAACCCCTTACAAAACACTATACCAACGGCACAGTTACTATAGTTTGGAAGCCCGATCTATGTATTCATTCAAAAAAATGTTGGCATGCTGTCGAAGGGTTACCAGCTGTTTTTCATCCGGCTACTCGACCTTGGATTACGCCCGAGCAAGCCAGCGATGAGCGAATAATTGAGCAAGTGAACAAATGTCCTTCCGGTGCACTTAGCTATTTTTTAAATGATGCCGTCGCCGAGAAGGAAACAGTTGCTACGGAAGTCATAGCTGAGGTGATGGAAAATGGTCCGCTATTAGTCTATGGGAACATCAACGTGAAGCACGCGGATGGTACCGAAACCCATAAGACAAAGACTACCGCATTTTGTCGTTGTGGTGCTTCTCAGAATAAGCCTTTTTGTGACGGCACCCACAAGAAGATTGATTTTAAGGGCTAAGCGTATCGAATAGTTCCTTGCTGAAAAATGATAAGCATTTAACAAGTCCCAGCGCGAATAGCTAGGTGTAATGCCTAATTTTAATCTTCTATGAATATCCTTTGGGTTCGGTTGTTTTGCATGGCTTGTAGTGGCTACCTTATGCTATCGGCTCAATCTTTGTTGGCACAAGTTCCCGATACTGGATTTCAATACAACTTGGTGCACGTTGCTGAACTTCCAAAAACAACGGAACAGTTGCAGCAAGCGTATGATAAACTCCCGGGCAACACCGATGCCTACCAGGATCTATTAAGTGCATTGCTGCGGGACAAAGACTACAAGTCAGTAGAAAAGCTCATTGCACGGCAGATGAGCTATAATAACAGCCCAATTTTGAACATCGATTTAGGGAATGCTTTACTTGCTACTGGGCGAAAAAAGAAAGCAGAAGAACAGTTTGATGCGGCAGTATTAGCGGTAAATGGTGAAGAGATCCGAACGGAGCAAGTGGCGAATGCCTTTATCAATGCAGGTCAAGAGGAGTATGCAATTAAGGTATATGAGCGGAGTAGAACTATTCTTCAGAATCCGTACTATTTCGCCAACCAATTAGCGCGGCTATATGCAAAGAGTGGTGCTGTGGAAAAAGCATTGGATGCGGTTCTATCCGGAATGCCGGCGCAGTTCGGTGGTCCGGACGAGACAAGAGCAATGTTGTTAGAATTGCTAGGTACTGATCCGACAAAACTCAAATTGGCTCAAAAGGAATTAATCCGGCGCATTAACCTTGCTCCAGACAATACTTACTATACCGATTTGCTCACCTGGCTTTACACTCAAAAAGGTGATTGGGAAGGGGCGTTGATACAAGTAGAAGCGCTGGAAGAACGAACAAAAAGTAATGGTCAAAGACTCTTGACTTTTGCACAACAAGCCGCTAAACAGAAAGAATACGAAATAGCCATCCAAGCATTGGATGTCCTGTTAGACAAAGGGAAGGAGCAAGCATATTATGCATTAGCAGCAGCGCAGAAAATTGGTCTGATGCAGGAACAGTTGGAAGAAAACCCTGCTTATACAAAAGAACAAGTGGAGGTATTATGCAAGGCCTACGATGAGTTTTTGAAAAATTACGCTCAGTACGAGGCTTCACCAATGGTACTGGACTATGCCAAGACAGAAGCTAGATTCCATAATAATCCTCAAGAAGCCATCCGCATTATTGAACGGGCAATCCAGCAACCGGTGGCGAGCAAAGAATTTATTGGTACTGCAAAGCTAGATTTGGGAGACTATCAAATTCTGAATGGTAAGATCTGGGATGCCTCACTCACCTATAGCCAGGTGGACAAAGCATTTAGAGAAGACATGCTGGGCGAAGAGGCAAGGTTTAAAAATGCAAAATTGGCCTACTATAGAGGCGATTTTAAGTGGGCGCAAGCACAGCTAAATGTACTTAAAGCATCCACATCTGAACTCATTGCAAATGACGCATTGGACTTGTCCGTGCTCATCACCGAGAACACTCCTGATAGTAATAATGATGCTTTGTTGAAATTTTCTCGAGCCGACCTATTCTTATTTCAAAATAAGGATGCGGAAGCACTACAAGAACTGGATAGTATTACCAGCTTGTTTCCCAAACACCCATTACAAGATGATGTACTGATGCTCCGAGCCAAGTTAGCAGTGAAAGCCAGAGATTATGAAAAAGCTTTGGGCTATTGGCAAAAAGTGTATCAACAATATGGTAAGGATGTACTAGCGGATGATGCGGTGTTCAAGACAGCGGAACTGTACGAGCACATCTTGAAGCAAACAGACAAGGCACAAAAATTTTATGAGCAACTAATTCTGGATTATCCGGGAAGTACTTATGTGCAATTAGCTCGAGCTCGTTTGGACCTACTGTCAAGGCCAGCCGCAGCTATTTAAGAGTTGTGTGTCTAGGGAGAGGCTCCGCAAGAAGATTTTCTAACGGCATGTTTTACACTTCCTGCATAATGCCTAAATTGTAAACTGATAAAACCATTCCAAAGTCTTATGAATCGTCCTATTCGTGCTGTTGCTGTGTTAGGTTCTGGGGTTATGGGTTCCCGGATTGCTGCTCATTTTGCCGGTATTGGCGTCCAGGTCCTCTTGTTAGATATAGCACCAAAGGAGTTGTTGCCAGCGGAGCTGGAAAAAGGACTAAAGTTGGAAAGTAAGGAAGTGCGGAACCGAATTGTGAATCGTGATTGGGCGACTACGCTCAAAAGTAAGCCCAGTGCGGTTTTCACGAAAGAAGTTGCAGCAAGAGTCCGTACGGGGAATTTTGAAGATGACTTTTCGAAATTGGCGGATGTAGATTGGATAATAGAAGTGGTCATTGAGAACCTGAACATCAAAAAGAGTGTTTTTGAAAAAGTAGATCAGGTGAGGAAGAAGGGAACCTTAGTGACCAGCAACACTTCCGGCATACCCATTCACCTTATGGCCGAGGGGCGAAGCGAGGACTTTAAGCAACATTTTTGTGGTACTCACTTTTTTAATCCACCGCGCTATTTACGACTACTCGAAATAATACCAGCACCGGATACGGCACCGGAAGTCATTAGCTTTTTGATGGACTATGGTGATCGATTCCTTGGAAAAACTACGGTACTCTGTAAGGACACACCGGCATTTATCGCTAATAGGGTTGGCGTGTTTGGTTTTATGGCCGTGTTTCATGCCATGCAGGAGTTGGGGCTGAATGTGGACGAAGTGGACTTACTTACTGGCACAGTGATGGGACGACCAAAGAGCGCCACGTTCCGCACAGGGGATGTAGTGGGCTTGGACACCTTAGTGCATGTGGCTAGAGGCTTATTTGAGAGTGTACCCAATGATGAAGCCCGCAGCTTATTCAAGTTGCCCGACTTCCTGGAAAAAATGGTTGCAAACAAATGGCTCGGCGATAAGACAGGTCAGGGATTCTATAAAAAGACAGATAAGAAAGCAGCCGGAGGGAAGAAGTCCGAGATACTGACACTGAACCTTGAAAGCTTGGAATATGAACCCAAGCGAAAGTCAAAATTTGCCACACTGGAAACAGCTAAGCCGATTGATGATTTGAAGCAAAGGTTGAACGTTCTTTACGCAGGTAAGGACAAGTCGGGAGATTTTTACAGGCTATTTCACCACTTGCTCTTTGCCTATGTATCACATCGGATACCGGAGATAGCTGATGAACTTTATAAAATTGATGATGGGCTGAAGGCCGGCTTTGGCTGGGAGATTGGTGCGTTTGAAACATGGGATGCGCTCGGCGTTGCGAAGGTATTGGAGGCTATGAAGTCCGCAGGAAATGAGCCGGCAGTATGGGTGCAAGAAATGCTGGATGCGGGTCATGTAAGTTTTTATAAAACGCAGGATGGGCAGCGCCTTTTTTATGATATTCAAGCAAAGGATTATCGTCCTATTCCCGGACTTTCCAAGTTCATTATTTTAGAAAACTATAAGGACAAGACAGTATGGCGCAATAGCGCTTGTAGGTTGGTAGATATAGGAGATGATGTGCTTGCTCTGAGTTGGAATACCAAGATGAATGCGGTGGGTGGAGAAGTACTCGAAGGGGTAATGAAAAGTGTGGCGCTTGCCGAGGCAAAGTATAAAGGCTTGGTAATCGCTAATGGCAGTGATAAATTTTCTGCAGGAGCTAATGTGGGATTGATTTTCATGTTTGCAGCAGAGCAGGAGTATGATGAGTTGGATTTTGCAGTACGTCAATTTCAACAGACGACCATGCGACTACGATATAGTGCGGTGCCAGTGGTGGTAGCGCCACATGGTATGACGCTTGGCGGAGGTTGTGAAATGTGTCTTCATGCTGATGCGGTGCAGGCGGCAGCGGAAACATATATTGGCTTGGTAGAGCTTGGCGTGGGCTTGATACCCGGCGGTGGAGGCACTAAAGAATTAGCCCTTCGAGCCAGCGATCGAAACATTAAGGAAGATGTGGAGTTGAATTATCTCCAGCAGTTGTTCATCAATATTGGTACGGCTAAGGTGGCCACCTCTGCACATGAAGCCTTTGATATGTCTTTGCTTCGGAAAGGAGTAGATGGTATTTCTATGAATCCGGATCGGCGGGTGGCCGATGCGAAACGAAAGGTGCTGGCGTTGTATGAAAGCGGCTATACACAACCGCTTCAACGGACGGATATTAAAGTTCAGGGGCGCTCTGGCTTAGGCCCTATCTTGGCGGGGACACATGGAATGTGGCGGGCAGGCTATATCTCTGACTATGATCGGTTCATTGCTGAGAAGCTAGCCTACGTGATGTGTGGCGGCGATCTTTCACAACCAACATTGGTGAGCGAGCAATACTTATTAGACTTGGAGCGGGAGGCATTTCTATCTTTGAGCGGACAGCGTAAAACTTTAGAGCGCTTGCAAAGTATTTTGCAAAGTGGGAAGCCATTGCGGAATTGATTGGAGCTTGGTGCGTTGTTTTGACGGATGGAGTAAAGAACATTTGGTGTGGTGATAGTAATTGGATCCAGATTTTCCGCTAGCATATTTGCCGTAAAATCTGGGTTGAAACACGAAAGGATTGTACACCCGTGTATTGGCTTGCTTCAGTTTTCTCAACCAATGTCAGACACAAAATATTTCTTACAGCATGTCCGGATGCATTCAAAAGAAGGTAGCGATTAAGTTGGCTCTTTGGTACGTGTGTCCCTGATATTCGGCTAAGCTTTATACGGATTGCCCGCTAGTGGCAAATGGAACGATTCAGTATTGATACCTTTGCGGCCTTTTATTGATTGTAGCTAACTTTTTAATCGGACATGAAACAATTTTTTTCGCTAGTTTTTTTTGGGATACTTTTTAGTTCATGCGCAAAGACGAGTGATCCGGAACCGGCTTCTACAGCCAATTTCAAGATCACCGGAGTGAAAGATGTTGACCTATCCACTACGTCCAATGCCTCGGTGACGCTACCGCTTTCTGTAGTGCCTTTGGGTAGTGCCAAGGATACGGTGTTGTTGAGAATGGATGGTTTGCCAAAAGGTATGGGCTATACGGTAAGCCCTCTGAGCGGCGCAACGCCCTTTAATGTCCAGCTGTCGTTGTTTACGGATTTTTCAGGCATTGGCGGAAGTTTTCCAGTGCGGTTGACTGGTGTTGGGCGTTCCGGTGAGGTGAGCTATACGTTCAATGTAACAGTACCGTCCTATCGGGGCTGGGTTTTTGACGGGATATTGTATAAGCAAACAGGTTTTGTTAGAAACAATGACTCTGTGAAGAAATATGCAAGTATTCGTGTGTATGGAGGCGGCAATGGTCAGCTAACAATTAGTTTCCCCAAGGGGCGCTCTTTCCCAACAAAAACAAGCTCTTATTCGATTACTGCGGGTGCTCTGGACTCCAGCAATAATATCCAGATCAGTTTCTACGACGATACGCAAATCTATTCTGCTACGGGCAATGCTACTGGAACTTTTTTAGTAGATACTCTTGGCAAATTGGTGTTTAAATGCAGCAATGTGGAAATGAGCAATGGGCTTACCAAGAAGATCTTGAGTGTGGATGCGGCAGAGCAATAGTTTCTCCCGGAGGGCAGCAAATGGATGAATTAGGTTGTTTCGGGATTTTGTTCGTTCCAATAATAGCTGTCGGGGTAGCTTCGTTTACCAAATATTGCGGTGCCGACTCTGATAATTGTTGCGCCTTCTTCAATTGCGGTTTCCAGGTCGCCACTCATGCCCATTGATAGTTCGTTCATAGCAACATTGGGAAGGTTCAGTTCCCGTACCTTTTGTTGGATATTTTTTAAAAGACGGAAACAAGGGCGGACATGTTCCGGCTCAGCGCTGAATAGGCCAATTGTCATCAAGCCCTTTATTTTCAAGCTTTCCAGCCGAGCCACTTTTTCCACTAATGCGATAGCTTCATCGGGTTGGACACCAAATTTGCTTTCCTCTCCGGAAGTATTGACTTGGATTAGCACATCCAGTGTTTTGTTGTTTGCGTGTAGCCGTTGATGCAGTTTTTCAGCGAGATCAAATCTGTCTAATGATTGCAGGCAACTTACGTCATAACGGAGGAGTTCTTTGATTTTGTTGGTTTGTAGGTGGCCGATGAAATGGTTGGTGTGTGGACTGTCAAGAAGGGCGTCAAATTTTTCTTTGAGCTCTTGAATTTTGTTTTCGGCAATCAGCGTGGAACCGGCTTTCAGAGCTATCTTGATGCGATCAGGGGGTACTGTTTTGGTGGCTAATAGGAGGCTGACTTCAGATTCCTGTCGACCGGAATTTTTACAAGCAGTACTGATTCGATCTTTTATAGACTGTAGATTCAGGATAATGTCGTTCATGCGAATTTTTGATGTGCCGGACAGCCTATGCCCATGTTCTAAACAAAGTTAAGTGCTGGGATTCTGTAGAGCCTAGGCGGGAGTGGGTACTTAGCTGCAATTTTCCATTTCAAAAATGAAATATCCCTTTTCGCGGATGGAGGCTTCCCAGTGGGGTTTCAGCGTTTCTGTATGGCAAAATTGGCATTCCTTGGAAGATAAAGTCTGGCCTTCCTGGTCTTTAGTTTTCAAATATTGCCTGCCATAATCATAGATCACTGTACTGTCTTTTATATCGGCAGGTACGATGATATCAAAGTGCATGATACTCCCGTCTTTTTTGTTGACGTAGGTATCCCAAATAGCTACTTCCATAATGGTATTGAATTAGCTGGTGGTTAAAGAAATGATACAGCAAATGTAGGTAGATGCCTAACTGATACCGCCGAATCGGTAGCGTAAAAACATTGCAAGATCCGGAATTTCCTTGTAGCCTTGGAAAAGACCTCGTTTTAGAAGGGCTATTCTGTAATTAGTTTCTTTTTCAGAAGATCAAATTCTTGCTGTGTGATGGCACCACTTTCCAGCAATTGATGCAGGCGGGTGATTTCATTAATAACGGACGGTTTTGGGGCCTTGATAAATTCGTCTGGAATTTTAAGCTCAGGGGTGCTTCCCATAAAGCCTTGGATGGCTTTCTCGAAGAGCATTTTGAAACGGACAATTTTTATACTGCCATTCTTTTTCGTGTAAGCACCTTTGATGCGGATATAGGCATTGTCGAGCCCGGATATATAGTAGTCCGAAATCTTGCGAACTTCTATCGTTCTATTGGTCAATTTTTTGGGATTATCACTGCCTTTAAATTTGACAAACCTAAAGTGTCCATTTTTTCCGGTACCCTCTGTAAAGTGTAATAGTTGCCCTTTGAATATTTTGAAGCCACTAGCGGTATAAAGTGTATCCCCATCAAATCTTGGAAGGGTTTGTGCTTGGATTGAAATACTACTTACCAAGAAAAGCAAGAAGCAAATTAGTAAAGCATTGTTCAGAAATGGGCCTTTTGGGTAGCAGCGAAAAATCGTCATGATGGATTTTGATACGAAGGGTATCATTTAGCGAAGCCGAGAAAAGAGTACAAATATAGACAATGATTTTGAGACAAGTAAACCGCCTAGCTAATATAAACTACTGTTATTCAATTAGATTGAAAAAAGTTCTTCGTCTTCGACAATGGGCGATGCGCTGTGCATTTCATTCCCATAAGTCTTTGATCGTATCTACCAGCTTCTTAGCGCTGTCCGTCAATTTCATCCCTTCCCAATTTTGCAGATAGTTCAGTCCGCCGTTGTAGAGTTTGGAATAGTAGATAACATTTTGCCGGTAGTACTTTCCGTCAGATCCACCCAGGAATTCCCCGCCAACGAAGCAGCCTATTGGTCGATAGCCTGCGGCTTCTGCTGTCATTTGGGAATAGGGGTGGGTGGTTGCGACCCAGACTAAGCCCATCTCAGCATGACTTAGTTCCACTAGTTGGTCATTATATTTCCCGATGTTGTGCCAAACGCCATAACTTCTGAAAACGGGATCCACACAGCCCCAGACCCACTGAACTGTCCTTTGCCCACGAATAATAAATAGGGACTCAACGGCAATCAATTTATTTTCATAGAAGCAACCATAGAAATTCCAGTTTCCGGTGTTGTAATGGCTAATAATCTCTTTGGGATCGTGATGCCATTCATATTCGGAGTTGCCCACCATTTCATCAATGGCATTTTGATAGATCTCTGCTATTCTGGGCGCATGCAGGTGCACATCAAGCATTTGATATTTTAACTGTCTTCCAGCCACTTCGTATTCCTGGATAAGATTGGGCCAAATGATTTCTTTTGTTTCTCGGATATTGCCAAGTTGGTCAATGTTCACGTTCCCGAAGCGTTCCTTGATCCACCTATTTTTTTGTTCTAACATAGTGTTTGTTTTATAACTGTAAAATTCATTTATTTCCTAGTAAAGAGCACTCTTTGTTTTGAGTTACTGCTCAAGAACTATTGTCAAATTTACTTAAGAACTTGATCCTTGGCAAGCTGTTTGGCTGATCCTGGGCTTATGCGCGATGTCATACAATTGATATAGATGATTGCGTTGCTTTTATTTTACAAACAATACCAGTAACTTAATTAATTATTTAACAGAAAAATTCATGTGTTCTGTTTTGACAGAGCCGACTAGGAGTACATGCGCCATAAAAATTTTATTTAGAAAAAAAATGACGAAGGATATGGAAAATGTTGAGTAGAATTAGGAAGTTTTAGGAGTAGAAAAGGCCTAGAACCTAATATTATGAATGCCCAAGGGGTGCAAATTTTCTACAACTAATCGTTGAATTCAAGCAGCCAATTCAACTTTATCTTGCCGAAATAGTTTGTTAGAACATCGCAGAGTATTATATTTGAAGGCAACAACCTATCACATTCCTTCACTATAAAAACATGCATTTATGCAAATCTCCTCCATTCGTCCTGATGCTTTTGCCTCAGACAAACAGAAGCCGACCGGAGCCGGCGGTATGGCTGCTAAGGTAAATGCTAAAGAGACCCAAGCCGAACAGGATGATGCCGCAAAAATGGTAGCTCATTTCCTGCAAGAGGCAGAGCCTTATGTACAACAACTTCGGGATAAGTTTGGCGACAACATGGCCGGTGGATCTGGTAAAAAGCCGCTTATCGTGTCGGATGTGTTGGACAAGGAAGGGAATCAATACGTCAATCTGGTTCAGAAAGGAGGGGGCGTACTGGGTATTGCATTAGTTGGCTATACCTATATTTTGGAGAAAGCCGGAATTCGTTTCCTTCGTATGGCCGGTACCTCTGCAGGAGCGATCAATACCTCGCTCATGACCGCTATTGGTGATCCGGAAAACCCCAAGGCAGAAGCGAAATCGCCAAGATTATTGGACATCATGGCCCGCTTGAATATGTTCAGCTTCGTGGATGGTCACCCCTTTGCCAAATGGATGATCAGAAACTTGATTTCCGATAAGAATTTTGAGAAAAGAATGAGCCGTTTTTTAGGTGCTACAGTGGCTATTCTCGTTTTACTTTTTCTTTCCAGTAATCTATTAATTGGCTTAGAACGCCACGCGGATACCTCGCTCATTCCCATTCTTACTAAGTTGGCGTTTGTCCTTACCGGTTTTGCCCTATTGATTGTGTTGGCTATTGCCTTTCATCTAAGTAATATGCTGAGCCGACTGAAGAATAGTGGCTATGGTATCAATCCGGGGAATGCGTTTCTCAATTGGATCAAGGAACAGCTCGATAATAATGGCGTGAGTACAATCAGTGCATTGGAGAAAAAAGCCTCCACCCTGCCTCCAAGTCTCCACCACCGCATTACGAAAGAGCCGTTGAATAATTCCAATATTGGCTCCGATGTCACCTTTATTACGTCCGAATTGGTGAGCCAAAACAAGATAGAGTTCCCTAGAATGTGGAAGCTGTTCCGAGCTCCGGGAGATGAAAACAGCCTGCATCCTGGAGAATTTGTACGCGCATCTATGTCGATACCTTTTTTCTTTGAATCCTATATCGTAAGTAATATAGATCGGGAAGATAAGGCGATACAGGAAGAATGGAAATCAACTTTTGGCGTGGAAGACAAAGAAGATATTCCTGAAAATGCTCGTTTCATTGACGGTGGTGTTTTGTCCAATTTCCCACTCAATATTTTCTACAATCCCAAAGTAGCCGAAGCTCGAGTTCCCAATTTTGGGATTGACCTCAATGATTCCGAGCCGGAGAAAAATGTCGGAAGCCTTGCTGCGTCATGGTCTCTGGGAAGTTACTGTGGGCGGATGCTCAATACCATTCGTTTTTATTATGACAAAGATTTCCTCATCAAAAACAGTGTGTATAAAAAGGGCGTAGGGGAAGTGATTTTATATGGTCCGGATAAAAACTATAACTGGCTGGACTTTTTCTTGTCGGACAAGACGAAGCTGGATCTGTTTCTAGACGGCGCAAAAGCTGCTTCAGAATTCCTCCTAAAGTTTGATTGGGAAGAATATAAAACAGCACGGCGCGGGATTCAGGAAAGCTCTGCCACCACCACTATTTGAACCAAGAATAAACCACATCATCATGCAACAATCAATCTTTGAATTTTTAGCCTTTAGGAATCTTTATAGCATCCCCTATTCTGTCTTCTGGATACTATTGGGTGTGTTATTTCTTGTTTTTCTGATCACCTTGAAAATAATGACCGGTCAGAGCAAACACTTTCAATTCCAGCGGGGGATTGCCATCACTCGGTTCAGCATTATGGATATGGAATTTCCCGGTAGCGAACATTCCATCAGCAATATCATTCTTGGGATTCATAAACTACCGGAAGACTTGAGCCGCGCCAGCATGAAGGCTTTGAAGGGAAATCTGTACACCGATTTTGTTTTTATGGCGGCTGTCTATCCGTTTATCGCCCTGCTGTGTTATCATACTGCCGAGTTGATGCAACATTTTGGCAGGGCTGTTTTTCTCACACTGGCTACACTCCAATTGTTGGCATGGGTCTTTGACCTAGTGGAGAATTATTACCTCCTCCACAAAATACGAAAACCCTATCCGGCACAGCCACGGCGCTTGAAGCAATACAAGAATATGGTGCTTTGGAAATGGGGAATAGCCACTACCGGTTTGGTAACGGCCATCGCAGCACACGCCTATTTTTGGGTAACTGGAGTGTTTGGAACTACATTTTATACTATCGGCATCGTTCTTCTCATTGTGTTTGCAGTGCTTATACTCTGGATGGGCTATCAGGCCAATCGGGCATTTTTTGGAAAAGCAAGAGTTTAATTTTTGAATCCACGAAAAGCAGAGGCCTAGTTTGCTATTTTTTTGAGTCCTGAAGCAACTATACTGTGTAGCATTTGGGTGCAATGACCACTAATATTTCCTTTCTTTGCAGCTATGCCTGACAAGCCTATTCTGCTTTCCATTGTCGTTCCGGTCTATAATGAGGAACTTATTATTGAGGAGCTGGTGCGCCGGATGACCGCTGCTGCAGAGCAGATCACGTCCGAGTATGAAATCATTTTCGTGAATGATGGGAGCAAGGATAGTTCTCTGGAAAAGTTGAAACAAGCATGTGTCAATCAATCTAAATTGCACTACATCAATTTTTCCAGAAATTTTGGACATCAGATTGCCATCAGTGCCGGAATGGACTACGCAAAGGGTGCCGCTATTGTAACGATTGATGGCGACTTACAAGACCCGCCGGAACTGATCGTGGACATGGTGCGGGAATGGCAAAACGGGTATAAAGTAGTGTATGCAAAACGACATGCACGCAAAGGGGAGACTTTTTTCAAACGCTTCACTGCTCGGGCTTTTTATCGGATCCTTGCCCGGATGGTGTCCTTTGAAATACCGGTGGATGTTGGCGATTTTCGGCTCATCTCCCGAGATGTGTTGGAGTACCTCAAGCAGATGAAAGAATACGACAAGTATATCCGGGGTCAGATTGCATGGTTGGGCTTTAAGAGTACTTATGTCTATTTCGATCGGGACGAGCGGAAGTTTGGTAAGACCAACTATCCTTTCAAAAAAATGCTGAAGCTAGCATTCAATGGGATTACTGCCTTTTCTGATAGTCCGTTGAAATGGGCTACTACATTGGGTTTTATCGTTTGTGCCTTTTCTTTTTTGGTGGGAGTATATGCCTTGCTTAGCTATTTTGTCTGGCATAATGCGGTGCGGGGATGGGCCTCACTCATCATTTCTACAACCTTTTTGGGTGGTGTACAACTGCTTTCAATAGGGATTATTGGAGAGTATATCGCGCGAATCATTTCCAATGTCCGACAGCGCCCATTGTATGTGGTGGATGCAACTGACGAAACGGACAAGACGGATGAAGAGAGCAAGGAGGTGGGAGTAAAATAGCCGTAGTACGATGAAACAATAGACTTCGTCCTTTTGTGCTCTAGGCTATTTGTTGTTAATGATTATTGTAGTTGGATGGAGTTGTTTTTCTCGGTCGGTAAACCGTGTGCCATTGGCTCGAATAAAGTTGTTTACCGCACTTTCATCCAATTTTCCGTCCTTGATTAGTTTAGCCTTTATGATGCTTTTAGCAACATCCTTTGCACGGGTGGCCATTAATGAAGGGTTCCGAATCTCCGCAATTTCGTCCCTACCTGTAAATGAAATGCGCAAAAAGCTAACCTTACCATCCGGGTTTCCGGAACTGGCTCGGTCGGGATCTTTCAGGTCTGCGCCTACCACAGTAATGAGTTGACTTCCGCTCAGGTCACTGATGTAGAAATTGCAGCTGTGTGAAAAAGCACCACAACCCTCCTTCTCAATTCTTGCAATTGCTTGACCCGCTTCTAAAATTTCATCGTTTTCTACATCCACACTCTGTGCCCAAATATTAAGAGAAAGCACTAGGGCACTAGTCAGCAGATAGATTCTTTTCATCTTTTATTTATGTGGCCACTAGCGAACTTTCACCCATTTACCCTGTTGAATAATGCCGGCACTGTTCCTGATTTTGTAGTAATACACGCCTTCAGCAACAGTTTGCGTATTGATAATATTTTTCCCTGGTGTGGTTTCCAAAGCATTAGCTAAGATTAGCTTACCCTGTGGGTCAAACAGCTGAAATTGAACTCCGCCTGATTCAAAAGGAAGATCGATTTTAATAACATCGGAACCGGGATTAGGATAGACTTTTATGCTGTTTGCATTGTTTGAAGGAACCTGTGTTGCAGAGGCAATTTTTACATTATCAATATTGATTGAGCCGCCTAAAGCAGAAATGTAATTGAACTTGACTAGGGCATTGACCGGCCCTCCCGAAACGAAATTGCTCAGGTCTATTTTTTCAGTCCGCCAATCGGATGCTGTTGGATTTGTGAAGCAATCTTCGATGCTTAGAGGGTTCAGGATAGGGGTGCTAAAGGTGGCTAAGTCTTTACCTCCTTTCTTAAAGATAGTTGTATAGTGAGTTCCACAGTCGGTGGACACCAATATTTCCAAGGTATCCGCAAAGTCCATTGTGGGGCTAATGTAGGGCGGCGTGTATTCGTGATAGTTGTATGCAATATCAAAAGATAGCCGAGGTTGATTGCTCGGTAAAGCAACTAATGGGGTGATTAAACCTTCTTCTCGCCCTAGATTATCAAAAATAAGAATCGTGTTGAACGTTGCCGCACTTTGCACTCCCGATTTAAAGACTATATCGTCCATATCCCACGCCGAATAAAAATCACCTCCTTTCTGTAATGTCCAATTGGCCGGTGGAAAAGTAGTGCCTTCAAATCCTTCATCTAAGCCGTTTTGAGCGTGACTGTTATAATAGAAAGTATTGGCGGCTGTATTATTCAGGGAAATAGAATCGGCAATTTGGTTATTGAGTGAATCTACGCTTACAGTAAGCGTCTGAGTGCCATCGGCAAGAGTATTTATACCAGGATATAGCCACGCGTGTTGAAATGGAGCTAAGGAGCCGGACCAACTGACTTTTTGAGATGCACTGCCATTACTTATACTAAGACTGGCTGCAGTTATGGTAGTTTGCCCATTGTTTCTGATCAAAATTTTACTTGGCGCGGGAAGCGTACAATTCGTTGTGTTGAGGGGGTGAATTCGAGAAACCTCTAAATCTAAACCGGAGTGTGCGGGCTGTTCAAAGAACTGCAAAAAATTAGCCATTGCTGGATAGGGTGGAATGGAGTGTCCCAAGCCCGTTATTCTACGGAGGTATATTTTACTGTCCTGAATAATTAATTGTTCCAGCGTCGAATCAATGGAGCTCCCGTATGCAATATCATTAGCGCCGTGGGTCACATAAATCGGGATATTGTTGCCCTTGCTATAGTCAAAACTATAGATAGCTGCATGGCCATTTAGTGCTTCTTTCACTCCCTGAATAGCCGGTGTATTTAGCAGTAAGCCTTTAAAAACAGTGTAATGGTCCAAGCCATAGCGCAACGCGGCACGACCTCCAAGCGAAAAACCCTGAAGAATAATATTGGCGGTATCGATATGGTACAGGGCACTAGCCATTTCAATACTTTTTTGGATAATTTGCTCGCCACCCAGTCCATCAAAAAAATCAGCGGATTTATTGACAGCTTCCGGAGCTACAAAAATGGTGTTCGGGATATTGGTAGCCCATCCCAAACCGGAAATCAATGCGTCCCGATAGTTGCTGCAAGTATCTCCCAGCCCATGCAAGCAAATCATCAAACGATACTTATTGCTGGGTGTATAACTTGTAGGAACATAATAAGAAATGGCTCTGTTGGTGCCTCCAAATGCAAGTGTCGTGTCAAATTTTCCAATTCTCTGAGCGTGGGAAAAATTTGGGGTTAAACAGATAAATAGTAGGACAACAAAAAGAGATTTCATAATTGTGTAGATTAATGAGTTGCGGTATTTCCAAAGGTAAATAATTTTCCTCGGTGTATTGAAAGAAAGAATCGGGTAACACTTTGGCATTCAACGTGCAAATTCGTTTTTTGCTTTTTAAGTATTTTGGCTAACTTCCTGACAGATACAATACCGCTCTGATAGCTGTTAGATTGTTGCTTTTTTGAAAATTGCCCCTTTCAATTATTGTCTATCAAGAGTGATTTTCCATTAACAACGAAAATCTCCAGTTTTGCAGTGCTCAATTGTATGCTCCAGTACTCCCAAACAGCAAAACCCACGACTAGCGTGGGTTTTTTAGTGGAGCCGCTGGGAGTCGAACCCAGGTCCAAACAGGTGCATTGCAAGCTTTCTACATGCTTATTCGCGGCATTGATATTCGGGAAAATGCAGGAGCCGGACAAACCAACCTCTTCCCTACACCACTAAAGTTTTCATGCAGCACACGCGGCATATTGCTGCCCTATCCTGTATCGTTTTGAGTCGGCGGCGGCTGAAGCTACAGGCAGGCTTCGTGCGGCGGCCCAAATGGTTACCTAATCACTGATTAAGCAGCCATGGCATACTGAGTATTGCCATCTAGAGTTTGAATATTCAGATTAACGTGCTAATTATCCAACGCACGACATGCTTACACCTACCTTACCCTCTGCTGTCAAAACCGGTCGGCCCCGATCGCATTCAAGGCAAAAACTGATGGCCACATTCCTTCATTTAGATTGAATAATCAAAGGTGTTCTGGCCATTCGCTTTTGGAGGAGCACAAATTTACGACAAAGCCAATTGCTGCTTCGAAATAAAGCTTTGCAAGGTGAATTTTGGCTTAGGCTTAATCATCTGCAACGCGAATGCCGAATTGTGCTTTCGTGCTGAAGCAGCACCCAGTGCAGTTTAAAGTTTGAAATGAATATGATTTGCTGATTTAAGAATGAAGTTTTAGAATCCGAATATTATTGTTAGCTTTGCAAAACATTAATTCACTATGATGCTCCTCAGATTGACCCTTCTCTTCAGCCTAGTTTCTTCTTTTTATTCAGTTCTGGCACAAGAAACTCAAGCCAAAACACCAAAGTGGTCGGCACATTTTCAGACGACTATAATTGCTCAAAAGCATTCGGGATTCAATAGCCCATATTCCGGCTTGAATTCCCTCGCAGACTCTGTGGAGCCGACTGCAACCAGCCTTACGGGAACACTCTTTTTTGGCCGAACGCTATGGAAGGGTGCAAGTTTCTATTTTAATCCTGAGGTGGCCGGCGGCAAAGGATTGAGCTTTGCTACTGGCGTGGCGGGTGCTTTGAATGGGGAGACCTATAGAGTAGGTGCTACCGAACCACAAGTTTTTGTTGCAAGGGCCTACTTACAACAGCACATCCCCTTGGGCAATACCGCCTACGATATTGTCGATGATGATGCGAACCAAATAGCTGGTAAGGTACCCATGAACCGAATTACACTTAGTGCAGGCCGATTTGCTATTGCCGACTTTTTCGATGATAATACCTACTGTAAAGATCCACGAACCCAATTCTTTAACTGGAGTATTTGGGCAAATGGAGCTTGGGATTATCCTGCCAATACTCGTGGCTATACCTATGGCCTCGTTGCCGAAATGATCCATCCCACTTGGGCTCTTCGTGTCGCTAGTGTTGCTGTGCCCAGATTAGCGAATAGTCATCTCATGGAGTATGACTTCAGTAAAGCACACTCCGAAACGCTTGAATTGGAGCATGCCTTGAGTTGGAACAAGCTACCAGGTAAAATCCGATTTATTGCCAGCTATACTGCATCCCAGGCACCTTCGTATAAGGACGGCCTTCGGGCAATTGCTACTCAAGATGCTTTTCTGCTCGGGGTGATACAAGGCGATGAAGAACATAGAACCTATGGCGGCAGTAAATTCTCACTTGGCTTAAACTGGGAACAACAATTGGGTAGAAATATTGGAGTCTTTAGTCGCCTTGGTTGGAATGATGGACAATATGCTACCTGGGCTTTTACCGAGATTGATAACAGCTTCAATCTTGGCCTGTCCGTAAAAGGTAATCCATGGAAACGCCCGAATGATGTATTGGGGATAGCCGCTGTGAGCAATGGAATATCTAAAGTACATCAAGACTTCCTCAAAGCCGGCGGCTATGGCTTTATTATTGGTGATGGTAGGTTGAACTATGGCAGAGAGGCCATCTTAGAGCTTTTTTATAATGCACAACTCAGCAAATTCTTTTGGTTCAGCATCGACTATCAGTTGGTGAACAATCCCGGCTACAACAAAGACAGGGGCCCAGTTCATGCGTTTGGGCTGCGTGGGCATATCGCCATATAGGAGTTCTTATCGACGCACATGAAGCAATTGCTTCATCTCTTGCCTTTGCAGGTAGAAAAGGAATTGGGTTGGAAAAAAAATCGAAGTGGTGCCTGTAACAATTTCCTTAATAGCGGCTCTAAAGGGCGAATCAAGAAAAATTTACCGCCATGAAACGTTGTCGAAACCTCCTTCTTCTTTTTATTGCTACAATTTGCGGCCTCACTGTGTCGGCACAGGATGCCCGCCAATATCCTTTCGAAGTTCAAGTAAGCGGCAAGGGTGGTCCGGCAATTTTATTTATTCCCGGCTTTGCCTCTAGTGGCGCAGTGTGGGATGATACCAAAGTCCAGTTTGAGCCAAGCCATACCTGCTATACGTTTACTATGGCAGGTTTCGCCGGAGTGCCTGCCGAAGCGAATCCCGGTTTTATCCATTGGGAAACTGCTCTTGCTCAATTCATCAAAGACCAGAAAATCAACAAGCCCATAATTGTTGGCCATAGTATGGGCGGAGGCCTGGCCTTAGCTCTGGCCGCAGATTATCCGGACTTAGTTGGTAGCATCATCATTGTAGATGCTTTGCCCTGCCTTGCTGCTATGAATCAACCTGATTTCAAGAGCAGCGCAACACCGGATTGTTCGGGAATGGTACAACAAATTGTAAGCATGGATAAGGAACAGTTTAAAGCGATGCAAGTAGCGACAATGCGCAGATTAATTGCCGACACAGGTAAGCAAGCACTGGCTGTTGCTTGGAGTATGCGCTCTGACAGGAAGACATTCGGCCAACTATATTGCGACTTTAGCAACACAGACCTTCGGGAGAAAATTGAGCAGATTCAATGCCCCAGTATGATCTTGTTAGAGTCTTATTTCAGCAATTTTAAACCGGCAATTGAGGAACAATATAAGAACCTAAAACAAGCAGATTTGCGCTATGCCACCAAAGGCTTGCACTTCATCATGTACGACGATTGGGGTTGGTACCTTCAACAATTGAACAGCTTCATATCGGCCCATTAATGCACTTTGACGAACTATATCAGAACTATTGGCAGCGGGTATTCCGCTTGTGCATGGGCTATCTCAATGATGAGGAAGCCGCCAAAGATTTGGCTCAGGAAAGCTTTTTGATCATCTGGCAGCAACTGCCAAAATTCCGTGAGGAATCCGCAATCGGCACATGGATATTCCGGATTGTTTCCAATACATGCTTGAGGCAAATCAACCGGGAAAAACGAATCCCACTTTCAGCAATGCCAGAGCAGATTAAAGAAGAAGCGCTAGAGTCGATAGAACCGAAAATTAAATTGCTCTATCAGTTTATCTCAGAATTGCCGGAGCTGGAACGGATCATAATATCACTGGAGCTGGAAGAGCTGAAACAAGCGGAGATAGCCAATATCACGGGACTTTCGGAAGGAAATGTTCGGGTGAAAATTCATCGGATAAAAGAAAAGTTGGCCCAAAAATTTAAAAGCCATGGAAGATAGTCTTGACTTCAAAAGCCTCTGGCAACAACGAAACACGAGTGCGCCGGATCTTTCCTTATTGAAAGATCGCTTGGTCCGCTACAAAAGACAGAGCCTCCGACGCTTGCTTTTGCTCAACCTCTGCCTAGCAGCAACTTGCGCCTTTATTGTTTTTATCTGGCTACACTATCAGCCGGAACTTCTCAGCACTAAGCTTGGCATTATCCTAGTCATTGCAGCAATGCTTGGCTATATGGTATTTGCAAACGGACAATTGGAAATGTTCAGCAAGCTAGATTCCGGGATGAGCAACAGTGCCTATTTACAACAGCTTCTGAAAGTAAAACAGAGCCAAAAGCAGCTTCATACCTGGATACTGAGTTTATACTTCCTTTTGTTGAGCGGGGGAATATGCCTCTATCTCTACGAATATGTGCGTAGAATGAGTGCGTTGGGCGCTAGTACGACCTATCTCATAACACTGGCCTGGATAGGCTTCAACTGGTTTTATTTTCGGCCACGAACCATCCGAAAGCAACAAGCAAAGCTGGATGAACTGATTCAAAAAATTTCAGAAATTGATGGGCAATTGAATGCCTACTGAACAAAATAGTGTTGTTCGTTTGTGCCAAGGAAAACAACGCAAGCTTGTATGTGCACTAGTCTATTTGCAAAGTAAAATTTTGACCTCAGACCCATTTCAGTGACTCGGGCTTACACAAAAAGTAAAGTAGCCGCGATACCGCAAAGACTCTTCAACAACATGAGTCCATCAATAACGACCAGATAATAGAGAATCGATTTTCGTTGATGCATGGAATAGGCAACAAGCAACAATAGCAGAAAAGGAATCAAATTGATAAGATAACGAGCAGCGGAGAACTTGACTTCGTAGGCAAAGATGGAAAAGGAGATAAGACCTAGAATAGTGAGCGGAAGCAGGATGCTGAATATGGTCTTCCTCAGGCCAACGCGCACCACAAAGGTTTTCAAATCCCTATTCGCATCATCAGCATAGTCTTTGATGTCGAACATGATGGCAAGAACAGAAATGTACATCCAGTTTTTTACCAAAAGCCAAAAAGTGACTAGGGTAAAGGTGTAATGCAAATTATGCTCCCATTGGTAGAACATGGGTGGGTAGAGTGTGACGAGCCCGGCCCAAACAAATCCAATAAAAAAAGCCTTCGCCCAGCCCGACTTTCTTAGATTGATTTTGAAAATAGGGAAGAAAGCATTGCCATAATAGAGTGCCGCAACAAGTGGTACAGAGCATAGGATGAGCCACTCTGATGCCTGAAGCGAAAAGATGTTTTCGTATTTCCTAAGAACGAGATAGAGGCTACAGACTATCGTAGTGATTAGAAAAACTAATTGGGTGAGGTTGAGTAGGCGTTCATTCCGATGATACCAATTGGTACGCTTGTTATAAAAACTATAGGTTGTTGGCGGTGTTAGCCGAATTTTCCGATTGCCAAAGATGATTTTCAGGCTGATCTCCTGCATGTAGGCATAGGTATAGTAGAGAATCGTGACGGCGCAGATAAGTGTGTAGAAGGCAAAGCTGTTTAGAGGAATATCCTGCTGTAAGGACGCTTCAATAGAGAGGGATAGTACGCAAAGGGCATAGAAATAATTGCCGAAGAAAATGAATTCTCCAACCTTGCTTCCACTAAACCACTGAATGATATTCACAGAACAATACTACAGAATTTGGAATCATTGTTCTCGTCAAGAATAACTTAGGACTGACTGGTAGCGCTTCTTGCGATATAGGGCTTCAGTACAAATTGAAGCAAGGAGAAAGCACCAATGCCCATCAACAAATAGGCAATACCCATGCCCTGTTGGTGTTCCGGATGGAGCCAGCCAATAACAGAATAACTGGATGCTGCCGTGACAATGAAGGTGACACCACCACACAGCCCGCTTACCACCCCGGCAAATTGAGGAAATCGTCCAAGGCAAATGGCAAAATAGTTGTTGAAAATAAAGCCAACACAGACATGAATAAGAAATGCGAACAGCAGCAGCGAATAAAGGTTGCTCCAGTACAAAGCGGTCACAATCATCAATAGGGTAAGCACCAATTGCACCAAATTGCTGAGCCGAAGTTTGGGAAGTAATGGGTGATCCAAAGTAGCTTTGCCCAAGAAGCCGCCAGCCATCCATGCTAGGCCCATTGCAAGCGCGGCATAGCCCGCTACAACCGGCGAATACAGCAACTTGTGCTCAATGATGAACGAGCCGCTGAGCCCAAAAATCATGGTCGTCCCATAGCTCAAGCCACAGATCAACAGACCGGATACAAAGAGGCGATCCCGGAACATAAACCGATAGTCTTGAAATACGGTCTTCCATTTCAATGCCCGAAATGCCTGAATCGTTTCTCCTGAAAACAACCATTCCAAAAGCAACATCGTGAAACCATATCCGGCCAAGACAAAGAAGTTGGCTCGCCAGCTGAAGAAATGCTGTAGATATCCTCCCACAAATGGCGCCAATACAGGCGCAGCAGACCAAACGATAGACATTAAACTCAAAAAATGCTTGCGCCGTTCCCCTTCATAAACATCCACAAAGAAGGCGCGTTTGGCCACGACAATAAAGCCCGTACTGAGCCCTTGAACAATACGCATAGCATCCACCACAATTATGCTGGAGCTTGTTGCCAGCACAAGACTACTTACAATAAAAGCTACCAATGAAAGAAGGCCGAGTCGGTATCTACCAAAGGCATCTAGGAGGTTGCCGGTAACAAATTGAGCCAAACCATAGCTAATCAGGAACAGACTAAGCGTGAGTTGGATAGCAGCCTCGTTTTGGTTTAAGTCTAAGGCCATTTGCGGCATAGATGGGAGGTACATATCCGTCACCAAGCCGGACATAGGTATGAGTAGAAAAGCTAAAAGAGTTGCAATCCCTTTGTTGGCTTCTTTGAGCTGTTTACCACGGCCAAGGAAATTGGGTTGAGCGTCAGGTTGGATTGACATGAATGCAGAGATACGGGGTTTAAGAATGGGTATTGATGGAAACTATTTTTTCGAAATCAGGATATTGAAGTCATGGGCCAATGTTTCAAGCTGCTGCTGTACGGTAGGATCAACGAGTTGGCCGTCAATATTGAATTTTCCTTTGATTCCGGGAAGAAGTAGCGTGCTTGATTCGTTGAATATTGCACCCGCTGTTTTCATGACAAGTTGTAGTGCTGCATGGGCTTTTTCACCACTCGCGGAAGCGGTGATAAGCGCTAAGGGTTTTTCTGTAAAGACGGTGCTCGCGATGCACCATTCCAAGGCATTTTTCAAACCACTGGGAATGCTGAATACATATTCCGGAGTGCTGATCAGGATGCCATCTGAATGCGCAACTCGATTCCGGAAATCAAGCACTTCATCGGGCGGGTTTTGTAGGGAAAGTTCCGGGTCAAAATGGGGCAGGGTTTTTAGTTGATTATAGATACTCACATCAAAATAGTCACTACTAAGGTTGGCGAATAGCTGCGCCAGTTTAAGATTAGAGGAGTTGTTGCTGGCACTACCGACAATCGCTAGGATCTTTTTCATTGCTATAATTTTACTAGTAAATCGTTCAACTAGAAGGAAAAATTGAGGGGGCGCAAAATTCTGTTGCTTGCTTGCTAATGCCAATAGCCATTATTGATACACTAATTTTGGTCGGCAGATGCAACAAATACTCGACTAGTATTTATGAAGGTATTGATCCTACAACATGAGGCTTTTGAAGCACCCGGTTCCCTTTTGGATTGGGCTGCTGCGCGGGGATACACTGTGGAGCTTTGTCAGGTTTACCTACGTCATCCGATTCCTGCTGATAGTTTATCCATTGATTTGTTGATCGTATTGGGTGGGCCTCAAAGTCCGAATACATCCAAAGAAGAATGTCCCCATTTTGATGCATTAGCCGAAATGAACTTGATCCGTAGTTGTGTAGAAGCTGGGAAAGCCGTGCTGGGTATATGTTTGGGCGCACAGCTACTGGCAGCAGCAATGGGAGCGGGTGTGGAGCATAGTCCCGAACGGGAGATAGGTATCTTTCCGATAGAATTGACCAAGGATGGACTTGCAGATAACAAGGTTCAGTATTTTGGTGCTTCGCTTTTGGTTGCGCATTGGCATGGAGATATGCCCGGACTATCTTCAGGGGTAAAGGTCCTGGCGACAAGCCCGGGTTGCCCGAGGCAGATACTTGCCTATTCAGATCTGGTTTATGGCTTTCAATGTCATTTAGAATTGACTCCAAGTGTCGTGGAGCTATTACTCGAAGCCGATGCTGCAACGCTACAACAATATTCAACTTGCCGTTTTGTTCAAGCACCGGAAGCAATCAGAGGTTTTGATTTT
>JAFDYA010000031.1 GCA_018267675.1 Bacteroidota bacterium | reverse complement strand
TGAAGCAATCCAGAATGGAGTTCTTGCTGGATTGCTTCGTCAGTCGCAAAGCCTCCTTCCTCGCAAGGACGGTATTGTCGGGTCGTCATGGCGAGGTACGAAGCCATCCAGTTTGGAGTTTCTGCTGGATTGCTTCGTCGTACCTCCTCGCAAGGGCACCAACCCCGCTCCGTCATTGCGAGCCGAAGGCGAAGCAATCCAGAAAGGAGAAAAGAGGTCAGGGAATAACAGCCGGCTGGATTGCTTCGTCGTACCTCCTCGCAAGGACGAAAAAAATGAACGAAAGCTAATCTTTAGAACGTGTAGTTGAATATGGGGAAAAATGGCACTGTCGGGATGCGCCCGGGATAGCAGCGGAAAGCCCACAGTCCCCGCCATCAAGCGGGGACGAGGACTTGCAGCGTATAGCCCGCAAAGGCGCCCAAAAAAAATCGATTTAAATCTGCTCTACACGTAGTTTCTTGTCAATTGCGATTATCACATCTCACCTAACTTGACTACTTTGACCGGCATGCCGGGCTTCACTTGCATGAGGCCTGTGGTGAGGATGGTGTCGCCGGGTTGCAAGCCGGATGTGATTTGTACGCTATCGTCGTTTCGGTCGCCGGTGGCTACAACTTGCATGGAAGCTAGGCCACTTTTGAGGAGGACTACTTTCTTGTCGTGCGTTGTTGGGATGATGCATTGGCTGGGTACTTGGATCGTTTTCGCTTCGCTGCCAAAAGCAATGGTAACATGAGCAAAGGTGCCGGGCAGTAGTTTCCGGGCTGCGTTGGGAACGATTGCGCGCGCTTTGATGGTTCTGGTGCTTGGGTCGGCACCTGGTTCTATGGCTTCAATTCTTCCAAGACTGGTATCTCTATTGCCATCTACATAAAATTGGACGGACTGACCGAGATGAAGGTAAGGGCTATATTGAGCGGGCAAGTCAAAGTCCATCTTGAGTGGGGAGAGCTGTTGTAAAGTGGCTACAATAGTGCTTGGTGAAACGATGGCACCGGGTGATATATTGCGCAAGCCGACAACGCCATCAAAAGGAGCGACGATGCGGAGGCGGGTGAGCTGGGCTTCGTTCACCGCTATGTCTGCATCAATACCTTGAAGTGTGGTTCGGGTAGCATCATAATCTTGTTGGCTAATGCCGCCGATTTTAAGCAGTTCATTTTGCCGGCTTTGGGTAAGGACTTGTAATTGTCGCTGGGCGCGGAGCTTGGCGATTTGGGCACGAACGTCGGCATCATTCAGCTGTACCAACAATTGACCTTTCCGCACTTGTGCACCTTCTTTGAAAAAAATTTGCGTTACGCGCCCACTGACTTCGGGATGGAGCTCGAGCATTTCGTTGGCGATCAGATTTCCGGAGGCCACATAGGTGGAGGCATAGGGCGTCTCTTTCACTACATACCCCTCGGCTGTGATGCCCTTTGGGCGGGCATTGCCAGAGGCTTTGTCTTTGCCTCCGGCATCGCCTTTACAAGAAGATAAAATAGACGCAAATAAAAATACGGGTATCAGTATTGGAAAAGTTGCTGAGAATTTCATTATTTCGAAGATGCCAAAGGCAGAAGAAGAAGATTCGTCAAAGGTATTGACAAAGCCGTTTCAGGCGCGGCTACGCGGGGGTGGTTTGTTCAGATTGCGCTATAAAAGAAAGCTAATTCTACTCAGCTTATTGCTTGTATTAGTAGCGTTGATACTGTTTGTCTTTCCCAGACAACTGACTTTAGCGGCATGGTACAACAGTTATATTTTTCGTCCTTTTCAAAGCCTTCGCAATGTTGTCTTTGGGATACTCCCCTTCTCACTGGGTGATGTCTTGTACCTCCTCAGCTTCATGGCGATTATCGCCCTGCTGGTGCGCTGGCTATACTTTTTGTTGCGCATCAGAACCAGCTATCATGAGTTGGCTCAGAGCCTACTGAATACGTTCATCTTCCTTGGTCTTGCCTATTTGCTTTTTTTCATCGGCTGGGGTGGAAACTATTACCAGCCGACACTCTCCAGATATTGGAAACTCAGCCCAATTGCACTACCGGTAGAGAAAAGCATTACCACCTACGACAGCTTTTTAGTAGAAAGGCTCAACTCATTAGCGCCGGATTACAAAGGGCTCAATTTTGGGCAGACCAACAAATTGGCAAAGGCCTATTACCGCCAAATGGTGAGCAGTAAAACGCGCATTAGGGGCCTGAAGGCCAAAGCTTCGCTCTATGGATACTTCATGCAGTACATGGGCATACAAGGCTATTATAACCCATTTACCGGTGAGGCCCAGGTGAACAATATGCTACCTGAGTTTATGCTTCCTTTTGTGGTATGCCATGAAATGGCGCACCAGAGTGGGATTGCTGCGGAAGATGATGCCAACTTGTTGTCCTATGCCATTTGTGTCTCGGTAAAGGACAGTAGTTTCAACTATTCCGGCTATTTCAACCTTTGGCTCTATACGCAAAGCAGACTAAAAAAGATAAATGCAAATGCTGCTGACGAACTCTTTGCCCGCTTAAATACCATCACAAAAGCGCAGGTAGATACACTCAAAGCGATAAGACAAAACTATCGAAGCGCCTTCTCCGATTGGTGTGGGGAGATGTATGACAGCTATTTGAAACTTCACAATCAAAAAGCCGGAATAAAAAGCTATACGAATGTGGTGTTGGCGGCTTACGAGTGGGAGCTATCCCGAAAAGGGCAAAGCGGGCAACTCTCCATTCCTTAACCGAGCCTTTGGGAAAAGGGTATTTGCTTTAACCCCGATTCTGCGATAGTCACTTTACTATTATTATTTACTACTTCCTATCTCCGCAACCGCTCAACAGCTATAGCCCATTCTCCTTGTTGCAACTTTGTAGCTATTTTGTATTATTTCCTCCCGTACTAATTTCTACAGAAGAATCTGGGTTTAATTTTAGACTATGCCCTACACGGAACTCCAGGTGACCAGCAACTTCAGCTTTCTTCGCGGTGCTGCGCATCCCGAAGAGCTTGTGGTGCAGGCTAAAGCCTTGGGGTATTCCGCCATTGCTCTAAGCGATCATAATACCCTTGCCGGCATTGTCCGTGCCCATGTAGCAGCAAAAGCAAATGGGATCCGACTGATCCCAGGAGCATGCCTTAACTTGATGAATGGACCTTCCCTACTCGCCTACCCAACTTCTAAAACCGGATATGCCAATCTCTCCGCTTTGCTTAGTTTGGGAAACCTAAGAACCGAAAAGGGGCATTGCCTACTTTACAAAGAAGATGTCTTCCAACATGCCGCGGATATCATTTTCATCTTGTTGCCACCGGACAATTTGAATGCTTCCTTCGACTTTGATACCAACTTTAAAAAAGCGGCAAAAGAATATGCACAGGTACTGGGCCAAAGACTCTATCTCGGAGCCAGTTGCAGCTATCAAGGAGATGATTCAAAAAAACTATTCCGATTATCACAACTCTCGGAAGCCTTGAATATACCTATGGTAGCCCTAAATGACGTGTACTACCACACTCCGGAACGGCGCGAATTGCAAGATATCATTACTTGTATTCGGGAAAAATGCACCATACAGCAAGCGGGATATCGACTAAATCAAAATGCAGAACGCTATCTGAAACCGAGTGTTGAAATGGAGCGTCTTTTTCGGAAATATCCAAGTGCCATTCAAAACACCCAAGAAGTAGCGAACGCTTGCCAGTTTTCTTTGGACAGCCTCGAATATGTCTATCCTGAAGAGATAACACAGGAGGGTCGTACACCACAAGAAGAGTTGGAACGCCTCACAAGACAAGGGCTGGAAGCGCATTTTGGGCAAAAAATACCTAAAGAGGTACAAGCCACCATCGACATGGAACTGGCATTTATCCGAAAGAAAAATTATGCAGCCTACTTTCTTACTGTACACGATTTTGTCCGCTTTGCCCGAGAACAAAAAATCCTATGCCAGGGACGAGGCTCCGCGGCCAATTCGGCAGTCTGCTATTATCTAGGCATTACATCAGTTGACCCGACAAAGTTCAAACTTCTCTTTGCTCGTTTCATGTCCGATGCTCGGGATGAGCCACCAGACATCGATGTGGACTTTGAGCATGAGCGACGCGAGGAAGTAATTCAATACATCTACCAGAAGTATGGCCGAGATCGTGCGGGTATTGTGGCCACGGTAACACAACTACACGGCAAAGGGGCTGTGCGGGATGTAGGTAAGGCCATGGGCTTATCTGTAGATGCCATAAATCGGCTTTCCAAATCACTTTGGGAACTAGATGAAGCTTGGGAAAGCGGGCAATATCCAACGGACTGTGGTTTCAAGCCGGACGACCCTTTGCTCCGAAAAGTATTGGCGCTAACCCGTCAATTCAAAGGCTTTCCCCGTCAATTGGGGCAGCATACCGGAGGCTTCGTCATAACACAGGGTAAGCTATCCGAATTGTGTCCTATCCTGAATGCACGGATGGAAAACCGTACCAATATTGAATGGAACAAAGATGATATTGAAGCATTAGGCTTCCTCAAAGTGGATGTATTAGCGCTCGGCATGTTGAGCTGTATCCGCAAATGCTTCGACCTTACTAAGGCGCACTATCAACAAGAATGGACGCTGGCAAGCATTCCGCAGGATGACCCAAAAGTATATACCATGGTGAGCCGTGCCGACACCTTAGGTGTATTCCAGATAGAAAGCCGAGCCCAGATGACGATGCTCCCGCGCCTTCGGCCTCAATGTTTTTATGACTTGGTAATAGAAGTAGCACTGGTACGCCCGGGACCAATCCAGGGAGATATGGTGCATCCCTATCTCCGTCGTCGGAATGGTGAAGAACCTGTAGAGTACCCTTCTCAGGAACTAAAGGAAATCTTAGGCAGGACGCTTGGTGTGCCCTTGTTCCAGGAGCAGGCGATGGAAATAGCAATAGTTGCGGCCGGCTTTACCCCGGCTGAGGCAGATGCTCTTAGGCGCAGTATGGCCACCTTCAAAGCAAAAGGTTTGGTCAGTCAATTTCAGGAAAAACTAGTGCAGGGTATGGTGCGCAGAGGGTATGAGGAAAGCTTTGCCCAGCGTGTGTTCAAGCAACTAGAAGGCTTCGGCAGCTATGGATTTCCGGAGAGTCATGCGGCAAGCTTTGCCCTGCTGGTCTATGTCTCTGCTTGGCTGAAATGCTACTATCCGGATGTATTTGCAGCGGCATTACTCAACAGTATGCCAATGGGCTTTTACCAACCGGCACAAATTGTGCAGGATGCCAAAAAGCATGGTGTTACAGTCCGAGCGGTGGATGTAAATTATTCGCACTGGGACAATATTCTTGAGGAGAAAAGCGGAGCATATTATGCCCTACGTCTAGGATTCCGACAAATCTCAGGAATGCCTTCAGCCGATGCGGCACTAATAGTTTCATTGCGACAACAGCCCATCAAGAGCCTACAATATTTGAAAGAAATGGGACTGTCGCAGGCTAGTCTGGAACTTCTTGCCACAGCGGATGCCTTCCAATCCTTAGGGTTAAGCCGAAGGCAAGCCTTGTGGGATGTCGCTGCTTTGAAAGACATTCCGATTGGTCTATACCAAGGCCAGGCAAGTGAGAGCCAGTACGAAGCCGAAATAGCATTGCCGGAGATGAGCCTGCCGGAGCAAGTGATACAAGACTATAGCACGACTTCTTTATCGCTGAAAGCACATCCAATAAGCTTCCTACGCGAGCAGATGTTGCTTATGCAGATGGTTTCTGCCAACAATTTAACATATGAGCCGAATGGGAAGAAAGTAAAAGTTGCCGGCCTAGTATTGGTTCGGCAACGACCTAGCACGGCATCAGGTGTTTGCTTTATCACACTGGAAGATGAGACTGGTGTCATCAATATCATAGTATTTCCCAAGCTGTTTGCTCGGTTTCGAAAAGCTATTATGTTCTCCACCGTCCTACTCGTTGAAGGACGTATACAACGGGAAGGAACTGTAACCCACGTAATCGCCAGCCGCTGTGCCGACATGACCGGAATGCTTCAACAAGCGCATCTAAGCGAAGAGGAACGAAATGCCCTCCCAAAAAACCAAAAAGCAAAGGAGGAAGCACAAAAAAAATGGGTGCAGGGAGAAATCTTTTTTGGCGGGAGAAACTTCAAATAAAACTAGCGCTGAGCCTTATTTTCCCCGTTTACGGAAGTAGTATTGTCGATACCAACGGCTTGTCTTTTTCCAAAATGAAAATAGGCTTTCCTCAGGAAAAATATTTACTCGAAAAATGCGAAACAGGTTATCCTCCTGGTGTAAGGCTCCAGTATCGGTCGACACAGCATAGCTATATCCGGCTTGGCGAGCCATAGCCTCTTCTCTATCCCCAAAATCGCCATAAGGATAGGCAAACCCGAGAACCGGACGATTCAATTCCTTTTCTAACACCAGCTTCCCAGCTCCAACTTCTTGTTGCAATGCTTCTGTACTAAGCTTAGGTAGATGACTATGCGAAAAAGTATGTGCACCAATTTCCCAATCTTCCCGCTGTAGTGTAGCCAACTCCGAAGCTGAAAGTAGCTTACTTGTCGCTAAGCCCCGCCCATCTTCGTCCCAAAAATTCTCAGTAGGTATGCGATCGCACAAGACGAATAGTGTCGCTTTCCATGCTTTGGCTTTCAATAAAGGCAGGGCATGTATCAGATTGTCGCGGTAGCCATCATCAAAACTGAGTACTACAGGATTCTTTGGCCATCGCTTCGGATCCAACTTTCCATTACGAAGATCAAAGTAGTCCTGGAAGCGCACCGGTGTTCTATTAAACAAACGTAGGTAGTTGATGTGCTTTTGAAAGTTCCGCCGAGTGACAAATATCCGATGTGGCGTGTCGATGGGCTGTTCCGGCACTTTATGGTACATCAATACCGGCATCCAATCCGGCACTAGCCTGCGCATTCTGGCCTTGCGATACACTTCTTGAATTTCCAAACTCTTTTCAACTAATGAAAACTCCTGACGAACTCGGTTGGCTAATGATAAATCCCCGGTCGAGACCTTATTTGCTTGCTGAAACGCTGCAATAAATTCATTTGCCGACCACGGCTTCTTTTGCCCGGTATCACCAAAATTTGATAAAAAAGCAGCATCAAAATTATCTGTTGAGAGGAGGCCACAAAATTCCGATTCGCCCAAGGCAAGTACCGCCCGTCCCGCTGCCAATGCTCTCAGTGCTACCCTACCCGCACCAATTACGACTGTAGATGTGTCGATGACCGCCTGCACATCATCAACAAAACCTAAGTGTTCCGTCCTGCCGGGAAACTGTGCTACTAAAGCTTTCCACGCATCGTCAATAGGTGAATTTGCCGACTCTATTCGTTCACCACCGACCAATTTAAATTTCAAATCAACATACTGGTTCAGCAATTCAGGAAGCACTTCAGTCATCAAGCGGGCTGCCGTCTCCCCCTTAGGCCCGTTTAGTCGACCAATGAGTGACACTACCGGCTGAGCGGGCAAGGGGGCTATCTCTGTAGGAAAATTCAAGGCATTTGGGATCACTTGAATCCGAAGCGGATCCTTATTCAATTCATGAATCAAATGTGTCCGGATAGAACTAGAAATAGCAATGATCTCATCACCGTAGTCATTATACTTTTTAGAAGAATAATGCACATGCTGCCGCCCATGAATGGTTGAGACCAACGCTACTTTCGTGCCGCTGCACGCCCGTTTAGCGACCCAACTAGCGGCTCGCGAATGGGCATGAATCACATCGGGCCTGAAACGCTTGATGCACTTCTTGATGGCAAGCACATTTGTAAAGCGTTTGGGATAGGAACGATTATCAATAGCCAAAGCGATATAGGGACCAACCCGATGCTCCTGGCCTGTATCCCCCATCAAACATACCTCATCGCCATTCTTGCGCTGTTGAGCTGCTAACTCCGCAACATGCTCCACGGCACCTGTAAAAATATTTCCCGAAAAAACATGAAGAATCCGCATACCGGGGCGAAATTTCGTTCATTCCATTTTTATAAAAAATTTTTCCAGCTACTATTTCCGGTTTGGTTCCTTTGCTTCCCAACTTTCTTCAAAAAAAATGCGTTCCAACTAATTTTGTCTTTAGAATGAAAACCAAATTTATCCTCGTGTTACTTGCCCCCTTGCTACTGTTAGCGCAGCAAAGCTATAGCTACACCCGGCAGGACACATTAAGAGGCACTAATGGGCCGGGGAGAAATTGGTGGAATGTGATTCGTTATGATCTTTCTTTTTCTTTAGATACCGCCCAACAGAGCATCCAGGGTAGCAACTGTATCACATTTATCGTCACCGACACACCGGAGGACAGTATGCAAATTGACTTACAACAGGGCATGAACCTACTCCCTAGTCCGGACTACCAATTGAGCAGAGAAGGAAATGTCTATTGGTTAAAAGCAAAGCAGCCGTATCAACGCGGGAAACAATATAGCCTGAAACTCAATTTCGAAGGAAAGCCTAGAAAAGCGGTGAACCCACCCTGGGACGGTGGCCTCGTTTGGGGCAAAGACAGTCTGGGTGCAGCATGGACAGCCGTGGCTTGTCAGGGCTTAGGTGCTAGTGCTTGGTGGCCTTGCAAGGACTATCAAGGTGATGAGCCGGACAGTGGCATGCGTATTGCACTTCGGCAAATGACCGGGCAAACATTTGTAAGCAATGGTCGCCTACATTATCAGCCGGACACAGTGAATCAAGAAAATCCAAAAACCGGCGAAATTGAAAGAAGAATATTCAAAAGCCAAGAATGGCAGGTCAGGAATCCAATAAATTCATACGATGCTACATTTTACCTTGGTAATTATGGGCATTGGCAAGACACCTTTCAAGGAGAAAACGGTATCCTTACTTTAGACTTTTATCCTTTAAAGCAGCATGAGACAAAAGCGAGGAAACAATGGGCCGTTGTAAAAGATATGCTTCGCTGTTTTGAATATTGGCTAGGCCCCTATCCGTTTTATGAAGATGGCTACAAACTAGTCGAAGCACCCTACCTCGGCATGGAGCATCAAAGTGCAGTGGCCTATGGCAACCAATACAAGATGGGCTATCTAGGGCGGGATAGAAGCAATACCGGTATTGGCTTGAGCTTTGATTTTATCATCATCCACGAGAGCGCACACGAATGGTTTGGCAATAGCATCACAGCAAAAGACATTGCGGACAATTGGATCCATGAAGGCTTTACAACTTATGTAGAATCGCTCTTTGCGGAGTGGATAAATGGTAAAGAAGCCGGAGCTGCTTACACGCGTGGTGAATGGAGCAATATTCGCAATGATCGACCATTAGTTGGCGACTACGGTGTGAATAGCGAAGGCTCTTCAGGCATTTACGACAAAGGCTCAGCGATTGTCTTCATGATTCGACAAATGTTGGATAATGATGAAAAATTTCGCGGCTTGCTTCGAGGAATTAATAAAGAATTCTATCACAAGACGATAACGACGGGAGCAATGGAAGCCTTCATCGGTAATTATTTGGGCAGGAACCTAAAGCCATTCTTTGACCAGTACTTGCGGAGTACAAACATCCCTGAATTGCATAAAAACCAATCAACAGATTCGCTGAGCTTCACCTGGGGAAATGTGGTAAACGGGTTTGATGCACCAATTGCAATTTCAATGGATGGTGGAAAGACCTTCAAGACCTACTCCGAAGCCGGCAAAGTGCGCCTTCCCCTAAACAAACAAACCCGAAATCGCTTGCGTCTAAAAACATTAGGACTTTATACGCTAGCTACTCCCGCGAAGTAAGGCCCAAGCTCCGATTATCCTCAACAATACGCTAACAACTGCAGCGTTAATTTTGGATGATGAAATTCCTGATTGGGCTCTTGTCGCTGCTCTTGAGCATTAATGTTGCTGCACAGCAAATCCATTTCTCCAAAGCAGAACAATATGACTATCGGAATGG
>JAFDYA010000030.1 GCA_018267675.1 Bacteroidota bacterium | reverse complement strand
TGCACGATGCTCGTCCGTGCCATTTGTGCATAAGCGCCAAAGCTAGTCAGGCCAATTGCACAAAGTAAGAATGACTTTTTCATCATAAAATTGTTTGGTTAAGATTAGATTCCTTGTTTTGCGTAAAAGTATGGCTTTCGGAAATACGCACCAATTTTCATGCGGTATTTACCATCATCCTTGCGGTTGATGATTGTTTGTGAATATTGTAAGTTAATGAAGTGCCTTAGGATTAATTTTGCTGCATATTCCAGCATATGCTTCCTAATTTTGACAACACTGAGATTGCCTTCAAATACCGTAGTGACAAGGCTTTGAGCCGAGCGAACTTTTTATTTTCCTCCATGGCTTCTCCTTGGCTAGCTAAGCTAGGAATGGACTTTACTCAGTTTGCATTTAAGTATTCATTACCTATAAAATGGGCTGTAAAAGAAACAATTTTTAGACAATTTTGTGGCGGGGAGGATCTTGCCGAGACTGTTTTGGCTGTGAATAATATTGCTGCCTATGGTGTTCGGACGATTTTGGACTATAGCGTAGAGGGTAAGGATGATGAAGCTGAGTTTGATCACGGGGTTATTGAATTAAAGAAGACTATAGCCTCAGCAGTGGCGCAAAAGCCAAATGTGCCTTTCGTAAGTGTGAAGCCCACTGGATTCGGACGTTTTGCTTTACTGGAGCGCTGGCATGATGGAGCACCGCTCTCCGAGGCTGAGCAGGCAGAGAAAGAGCGGGTGATCGGTCGGATTGATGCAATCTGTAAAGAAGCAGCAGCCAATCAAATCGGGGTGTTGATAGATGCTGAAGAAAGCTGGATTCAAAATGCAGTGGATGATTTGGCAAACACCATGATGGCCCGCTACAATAAAACACGGGCTATTGTTTACAATACTTTTCAGTTGTATTGCCATTCGCGCTTGGACTATTTGAAAAAGAGCTTAGCACTAGCACAAGCAAAAGAATTTATTCTCGGTGCCAAATTGGTAAGAGGAGCCTATATGGAGAAGGAAAGAGCACGGGCAGCAGAAAAAGGATACCCATCACCGATTCAAATCGACAAAGAGGCTACCGACCGGGATTATGATGCTGCTGTACAGTTTTGCTTGGAGCATTTGGATAGCATTTGGTTGTTTTTAGGTTCGCACAATGAAGGCAGCAACGCCAAGGGGGCGGCCTATTTAGTCGCCAATGGAATTGCAGTAAACACAGAGAAAGTGTGGTTCTCTCAGCTCTATGGGATGAGCGATAATATCTCCTTCAACCTAGCTCATGCAGGATACAACGTGGCGAAGTACATGCCTTTTGGCCCTGTAAAAGATGTGGTCCCCTACTTGATGAGGAGAGCACAAGAGAATACATCAGTTGCCGGACAAACGGGAAGGGAGCTAGCGCTGATACGGAAAGAAAGACAACGTCGTCGTTCTGCGTAAATTTGTGCTTCCTCCTTACTGACAAAAACTATTTGCTGTGCAGAAATTCACCGCGACGATGGATGGGGTTGCTAAGACGATTACTTATGTGCTCCTATTCGTGTTGGTTATTCCATTTTATACGATGGTTCGGCTTTATACTCAGAGCCATGATCTTCTCATGTTGGTCGTTCCAATAGTCGTGTCACTGGCGCTAATACTTGCCTATTTATATCGTCCACAAGCATACGGTTTAGACGCATCCAGCCTGCATGTATTCAGAAGTATCAAGCCATTGGTGATTCCTTTAAAGTCAATTCTTGAGGTGAAGCCAATCACAACAAAGGAGCTTGGTTTCGGGATACGCACTTTTGGCGTTGGTGGCTTCTTCGGGTATTTTGGTAAGTTTTTGTACAAAAAGCATGGGAGTATCTGGTTGTATGTAACTGATAGAAGTAAGATGCTTTTGGTGACCCTTAGGGACGAGTCACAGATCATGATCAGTCCCGACGATACCGCAGGATTCTTAAATGCCTTACAAGAAAAAATGCGCCATTAACGGCGCATTTTTAATTATGCTTATTAAACTCTATTTCTCTTGGATGATATAAAGGTCTTCGGAATCCTTTTTCATCCTATAATGCTCTCGGGCATATCGTTCCAAGGCTTTTGGGTCTTTCCGCAACTCAGCATATTCGGTATCCATCTTGCCGATTTCCTGATTGAGGAGTTCAATGTTTTCGTTCACTTTTTTCAACTCCTGTCGGCGTTCCTGCTGGCTGAACCAATCGTTTTGGTCAAAGAAAATCATCAACACAAGAAATGCTGCGAGGGTAATCGTGTATTTATTTATAAAAAATCGCAGGATTTTCATGGCGTGAATTTTGAAAATAGCTACTAGAGAAAAATTAATTAGCTACCGAAGCCGAATTTCAGGTTTTTCCCCGGATACCACGCGTTGTCGCCAAGTTCTTCTTCAATACGGAGCAATTGATTGTATTTAGCCATTCTATCGGAGCGTGAGGCTGAGCCGGTTTTGATCTGACCACAGTTCATGGCCACAGCGAGGTCGGCAATGGTTGCATCTTCGGTTTCGCCACTCCGGTGGCTCATTATAGTATTGAAGCGGTGACGTTGTGCGAGGCTCACGGCATCATAGGTTTCGCTAAGGGAGCCGATCTGGTTTACTTTCACCAGCAAGGCATTGGCAGCATTTTCGGTAATGCCGCGTTGCAGGCGGGATACATTTGTAACAAATAGGTCATCGCCTACAATTTGCACTTTGTTGCCGATTGCGGCGTTCAGTTTTTTCCAGCCATCCCAGTCGTCTTCCGCCATGCCATCTTCGATACTTACGATTGGATACTTCTCGCACCATTTGATCCAAAAAGCAACTAATTCGTCGGAGCTCATCTTGGCACCGCTACTCTTGTGAAAATGATACAGTCCGTCTTTTTCGTTGTAGAGTTCACTATTAGCAGCATCCATAGCGATGGCTACTTCAAGCCCGGGTTTGTAGCCGGCATTTTCAATGGCTTTAATCACGGTCTCTATTGCTTCTTCGTTGCTCTGTATGTCGGGAGCAAATCCGCCTTCATCGCCTACGTTCGTGCTATAGCCTTTTTTCTTTAGTACCGATTTGAGTTCGTGAAAGATTTCTACACCCCAGCGTAAACCTTCGGAGAAGGAAGTAGCACCAACCGGCATGACCATAAATTCTTGAAAGTCGATTTTATTGTCAGCGTGTGCGCCACCGTTCAGGATATTCATCATGGGTACCGGCAGGGTACAGGCATTAGAACCCCCGACATAGCGATAAAGAGGAAGGCCACAGGTCTTCGCGGCAGCCTTAGCGCAAGCCAAACTAACGGCAAGGATAGCATTGGCGCCAAGTTCTGCTTTGTTGTTGGTACCATCCAATTGGATCATAAGGTCGTCAATCCCCCGCTGGTCGGTGATGTCCCAGCCATAGAGTTCGTCGGCAAGCTTTTCGTTGACATTTTCCACAGCTTTGAGCACACTTTTCCCTCCATAATGTTGCTTGTTGCCATCCCGCAGTTCTACGGCTTCATGTTTGCCTGTGGAGGCTCCTGAGGGTACGGCAGCCCGCCCCATTTCCCCTTCGGTGGTCACTACATCTACTTCAACGGTAGGATTGCCGCGAGAATCCAGAATCTGGCGGGCATGTACATTGGCGATTAAGCTCATAAATGTTGTTCAATTTTCGGCAAAAGTAAGCTAGGAAATTCCTTGAATTTTTGGTTCTTATTCTTTTTCCGAAAATTGATAGTGGGTCTTGGCTTAGATGAGGTGGGAGATGAAGCGGGCCAGGCAGTTTGCGGCTTTTGCAACAACGGTAGCAGCAACAGTATTGTCACAAGCTATCCGATGCCAATTATTTTCCTTGGCTTGGATAGGAATGATAAAAGAGAGGACGGGGATGCCTTTTTCTATCCAAGCAAAAGCTTCGTCGGTGTCTGCCGGATCGCCGGTATAGGGGCGTTGCGCTATCCGGTAGCCTTCCCTTCTGAGCTCCGCTATAGTTTCATCAATATCGGGGAAATTCCAAATATTCTCAAACGAGACATCGATATCTTGATAATGATCGCCGGCACATACGTCGACCACAATCACGAGGTCTTCTCCCGGATCGAGGTCCGGCGGGTCAAGTAGATAGCCATATTCTTCTCCTCGGTTGTGGTAGATTTTTAACTCCCCATCTTGCTCTAGTGCCCGTATTGCTTCGTGTTGGTAAAGGGTCAGATAGGTACAAAGCACACCGATGAAATTATCGAGTAGGCCAATGTGTTGCCCATTTTCATAAGCAATCTTGGGGTTGTTAAAAACGGTGTCGGTATGTGGTGCGAGGAGGATCATGAGGCCAAAGCTACGGACATAGGCAACGAATGAGAAAGCTGTAGTCGGGGAAAGTAGGTTTCATCATCGTGCTGAGTCTGCGCCCGCGATAGTAGCGGAAATCCTTGCCCTTCCGCAAGGAGGGCAAGATTGAAGCGTATAGCGCGAAATGGCGCCCAAAATTTTTTAAGATCAAGCTACATTTAATGCGCTACCAGCGCCGATGACGCCAAGAATGATGGTAGTGATGCCCACCCCAATAAAGAGGATGTGGATAGTAGGGTCGTACAATCATCGGACGGTACCGGGTGCGGTAATAGCCTGGTCCGGAGACTACACAAGAACTCAGGAGCATGCAAAAGGCAGCAATGAGCAATAAGGATCGGAAGGGCAATTTCATGGTCGGTATTTTTTGTTGTAGATAGACCAGAAAAGAGGCGGATAGTTTAACCCGGGCGCTAAAGTGGCGTATTTGCTGCGTTGATATACTGTTTCGTCCTAAAGGCCGTGCTTACCAAGACGAGGTGATTCCCATCCGCAAGCCACTGAAGGCGGGCTCATAGCGACACACACCACCGGTGCAATTAATACCGTCCGGTTGTTTTACATAGCTAAGCGTGAAGCGGTGCGGCCCTGCAGTGTAGGCGATAAAGGCGTTATAGTAGTGCGGTGATTTGGTAAAGCCGCTAATGTTGCTGGGATTAAGCTTGGTGATGTACATATCACTCACGGAAAAGCTGAGGCGCGGTGCGATATTATACTCCAATAGTGCAAATGCCCAAGAGCCATAGTCTTGTTGGGAGCTCATATATTCTGCTTCTAAGCGAAGGCTTTTCTTTTCCGAGAGTTTGTAGGTAGCTTCAAAGAATGGGGTGATCGCTTCGACCATGGGTACACCCGGACGTACCTGATAGACTTCTTGATTATAGTTGAGGTATTGTGCCCCCACAGTAAAGCGCCAATTTTCAAGGCCTCTATATTCCGCTTCTCCATATAATTCCCGGAAAAGTTTTACGTTGTTGAGGTCGTCAATATGAGTGTAGTTGAGCGTGATGTCCAGATCTTCTTTGGGTGCGAGAATCAAGTCGACGCCTGCGGCTTGTTCGGAAAGGTTTTGGGATGCCGGGGAGTAACGGGACATGAGCCGTTGGTGGCGGATGCGGGCGACAACGGGCTGCCAATTCAACATGCCTTTTAGCAGTGCCTCTTGTGGGGAAGTGCGCATTTCGAAATTCTCGGTACGCTTGCCGGTGAGGTTCACAGCGACGCCTTTCACGGCATAACCCAAGGTAGTATAGACTACATTTCCGGGTACGTCCACCAGCAATTTGGTATTGTCAATGGCTTCATTGGTTTTGTAAGCACCTTCGATATACCAAGAGATGTTGCCAACAGTGAGGGTGTTGTAGCCGGTAAAGGCATACATATTATACTGTGGTACGAAACGGGTGCTTAAGTCTTGGGAATTGATTCTGGCCGCAACTGCAGACATACTTGCATCATCCAAGGTGCGATTCAAGAGGCCAACACCAGGCGAGATATGGACACTGCTATTTTTACCCAAGTCAAAATCTCCTTCCGCATTAAAGCCCTTGATGATGGGCTGGTAGCGATTGTTCATCTTGTCCGGCGTCTGCTGTTTTTGCTGTCCTGTAAAGGCTTTCAGCATGATGTTGTCGGCAGGCCTATATTTTACAGACACACCTTCAAGTGCATTATCAATGAGCAAGCCGCGGTCTTCGTAAGAACGGAAGAGAATGCCGGAGCCAATTTGGTCGTAGATATAGCCGCCGGTTACAGAGAGTTTACCAAATTCCTTAGAAAGTGAAAAAGCACCAATACCATAGGCGTTATAGGCGGTGCCCGGGGTTAATAGGTTCGAATTATTAAAGACATCCACTCGTAGGGAGGCAGTAAAGCCTTTGTACGAATAGCGGTTGGTCAACCATGCTTCGCCACCATTCAGATATTTATCATAAAGTTCGCCGGTAGCTCCAATAGCTTCATCGCGTTGATAGACGTTATAATTTGCTTGGAAATCGCCGGAAAGTGTGCCCTGAGCCATTGTTGAGGTAGAATAGAGGCAGGCGACTAGTGCGATGGGTAGGAGCTTTTTTCGCATCGAAAAGTAGATTTGTAAAGAAATTGTCCGAATTTAGGTTTTTTAACAAACTACGGCAAGAGATTTGGCCGTACTATTGAAACCACAAACATACTCCATGAATTACTTCCAAAAATCAATAGCACTATTTGCAGCTGTCCTGCTTACAGGATTTACAGCTCAGGCGCAAGAGTCTTCGCTTCCCAACACCTTAGTGAAGAATGTGAGCACAGGCAAGAAAATTGCGTTTAATGAAACGATTACTCCCGGCAAGGTTACCCTGATTAATTTCTGGGCGACATGGTGCGTGCCTTGCAAAAAGGAGATAAAGAACATCCGGGAAAAGCTGGCGGATTGGCATAAAGAAGCAGACTTCAACTATATGACCGTATCGATTGATGAGACTCGGGCGGAAGGATTGGTGCGTTCCTATGCAAAAGCTCAGGGCTGGGATTTCCCTTATTTTATCGATCCGAATAGCGACTTAAAGCGTTCCCTCAATTTTCAGAATGTGCCCTTTACCGTGATTGTAGATAAGAATGGTAAGGTTGCCTTTACACACAGCGGCTATGAGGAAGGTGGTGAGGCTGAAGTGTTTGCCAAGGTCAAAGAACTTGCTAAATAACATTCTATTCATTAGTAAAAAAGCCGAGCACTTTGTTCGGCTTTTTTTATGGCATTTTGTTAAAAAATCTGCAACCTTTGTAGGCAAACAGTAGGGAATACACAAACTATGATGTCGCAAGAAGACCAGCAGACTTTGTCCGAGGAAATGAAGGCAGATGATGTATTGTTTGAGGAATTGAGAGCTAGGGAATATGCGCGTTTGGATGCTGCCGCACAAGTTTATCTAGACTTTACCGGGGGGAATTTGTATGCCGCGTCACAGCTTGCCGCACACCAAAAGTTACTTACAGAAAACGTCTTTGGGAACCCTCACTCCACCAATCCGAGTTCACAATTGGCCACTAAGCTGGTAGAAGAAACCAGGGCCAGGGTTTTGGCGTTTTTTAATGCTACAGAGGACTACACTTGTGTGTTTACAGCAAATGCTTCGGCAGCATTGAAAATTGTAGGAGAAGGCTACCCTTTTAATTCTGACAGTAGTTTCGTTCTGCTATCTGATAACCACAATTCGGTAAACGGCATCCGCGAATTTTGTACTAGTAAAGGCGGGGTTGCCACTTATGTTCCCGTTTTCTGCGAAGACCTTCAGGTAGATGAAGAGGCTCTGGATAATGCTCTGGCAGCGGCTTCCGGCAAAACAAATAAGCTATTTGCCCTTCCGGCGCAATCCAATGTATCGGGTGTGAAGCATCCTTTGCGCATGATTCGGAAAGCCCAGGACAAGGGTTTTGATGTGTTGTTGGATGCTGCGGCATTCGTACCAAGTTCCCCGCTTGACCTCAAAGCACTGTTGCCGGAGTTTGTTTCAGTTTCTTTCTATAAAATATTTGGCTATCCTACGGGTTTAGGATGTTTATTAATCCGAAATACTGTTTTTCACAAGCTGCACAAGCCTTGGTTTGCGGGAGGGACAGTCGCCTTTGTATCGGTAAAGAATCCGAGTTATATCCTCACCGAGAATCATGAACGCTTTGAGGATGGCACCTTGAATTATTTGGATATACCTGCGATAAAAATCGGCTTGGATTATGTTAGTTCCATCGGTATGGCGCGGATATCCCGTAGGGTAAAGGCACTCGCGGAAGATATGGTTGCAGCGTTAAGCGCATTGAAACATAGCAATGGACAGCGTTTAGTTCGGATATATGGGCCACAATCTTTTGCGCAACGTGGTGGAAATATTATTTTGAATCTTTTTGACCATACTGGAAAAGCAATACCCACTTGCTTTGTGGAACAACTTGCCAATAAGCAGCAGGTGTCTCTAAGATCCGGGTGTTTCTGTAATCCTGGGATTGATGAAATCAACTATGAGATTACCGAAGAGGAGATATCACAGTATTTTACGAGCAACGATGATAAATCGGTGGAGGAAGTGATCGCCCATTTGAAGATGATGCGCGGTGCTGTGCGGATATCGGTGGGAATAGCTACTGTAAGACGGGATATTGATCGGTTCTGCGCATTGCTTGAACCGTTTTGTGATAAAAGCTTAGACGAGATTATTGCCTTAGCGAAGACCTAGATGGAGCAATAGACGCTTTGCTACGAAGAAGTACTAATTCATATCTGCGGCAAGTGCTCAAAAGCCATAATTCACTAGGCATTCATCGCATTTTTGAAGCTTTTCTGTATTGTTTCCTTTTGCTTCAATTGCTGCGTCGGATTTTGGAATAAAAAAAGCCGAAACACGAATATCGTGCTCCGGCATTTTTTTGAGAGAAAAGTGCTTTAGTCTTTCATTAGTTTCAGCATCTTACTTTCTTTAGTTAGGCTATTGGTCATCTGGAGCATATACAATCCGTTCGGAATGTTCGGTAGCTCAATTTGGTTGCCGACTAGTGTTGCATTTACTAACTCTTGACCGAGCGTGTTGCGTAGGCTGAGGTTCCAGTCAGCAGCGTCTTTAATCCCTGTGAAATAGATGGTGTTGGATTTTGTAGGGTTAGGATATACTGATATTTCCTCGAGTCCGGTCCGATTGATTTTTTGGCTAATGGTGTGAGAAAACTCGGAGCTACCGTCTGTATTTTGCATTTTCAAACGGTAATAGTTGTTACCATTCAAAGGTGCATTGTCGGTATATTGAAAGGTGCTGTTGGCGCTTTGTGTTGCCGTTGCTTTCCCGATAGTGGACCATGATTTAGCATCTTTGCTCCGCTCAATATAGTATGTTTCCGGTGTAGCCACGCTACTTACCCAAGTCAATACCACACCTGTATTTTGAGCTTGAGAGTTAAAGCTGACGAGGCCAATCGGTAGTGGATTGAGTACCGTAAATGTTTGGCTGGAAATGCCGGCACCGCTCACTGTGATTTCTAGGGATGAGACACAACTGTTCGAAGCCAAAGTAGCGGTGGCACAATTCGTAAGGCTTGTATATTGGCTGGAGCTGCTATTGCCGGTATAGCTGCCTGCGGCAGAGCTTACGGAATTTGGCCCGATTGATGTACTACCACATTTGAAGGTGAATTGAAGGTTGTCCAAATTGCGGGGAGGTGTCGTGGAATAGCTAATAGAATAGTCGTAGGATATCGTGTAGTTGTACCCGTAGGGGCAAGTCCCGGTTAATGGCACGATAGCCGTGGGTGTTACGGTGATGGTCGCCGAGTAGGCAGGGCCGGAGGTGCTGCTTACGGTGATGGTTGCTGCTTGGCTGTTGTTGCCAAGTCCTATTGTCAATGCAATGCCTGCTGCGATTGACTTTAGTAAGGTTGATGTTCGGTTCATTTTTATTGGTTTTAATTGACACAAATTTCGTTATTCACATGTTAATGTATTGCAAATCACAGAAAGGCAATAAGTTGTAATTGTAGAAAAAATTGTTTTAAAATTTTGCCATTCAAAATTTTTTGAATAAAAATGAAAGGCCACCCTTTTTTGGGTGGCCTTCAGCAATAAAAATGTACGTGATGTCTATGGGAAGATACCGAGCTCTTCATAGGCAACGCCGACCTTATTAATGGCAACAATGAAAGCTGCGGTACGCATATCTACGCCGGGATTAGCCAACATGCTTTCACGGATTTCGTGGAAGGAACCGATCATGGTATCTTCCAAACCGGAATAAACCAGATCCACTTCATCAGGGCCGTGAAGGATCATTTTCCGTTCAACTTCGTTGACAGATTTTCCAATCAATGACTCAACGGAGTTCAGGATTTGGCTGTTTACATTTTCTGTGAAGCGCTTGTCCATCCGGCCAAAGCGCACATGGCTCAGGTTTTTCAACCATTCGAAATAAGAAACAGTAACACCACCGGCATTCAAGAACATGTCCGGAATAACGATCACCCCCTTAGCATTAAGGATTTCGTCGGCTTCTGGTGTAAGTGGGCCATTTGCCCCTTCACCGACAATCTTTGCCTGGATTCGGTCTGCATTACTCGCATTAATTACATTTTCCAATGCAGCGGGAATCAAGATATCGCAAGGCATTTCAAGGACTTTACCGCTTTCAGCTACATCGGTCATGCCTGCAAAACCAAGGATGGATCCGGTAGCCTTCCGGTGCGCAACTAAAGCTTCAAGGTCGATACCCGTTTCACAATAAACTCCGCCTTCATATTCAGCTATACCAACTAGGATAGCGCCTCCTTGGCTAAAGAATTTTGCAGCATTATAGCCCACATTTCCTAAGCCCTGTACAATAACCTTTTTACCCTTGATGCCGGGAGTAAGGCCCAACTTAGCCATATCTTCCGCTACGTTACACATTTCGCGTACGCCATAGAATACGCCAAGACCGGTAGCTTCTTGGCGACCGCGAACGCCACCTTGTGTTACAGGCTTGCCCGTTACACATCCCATTGCATTGATATCACCTGGGTTGAGCGTTGCGAAGGTATCCGCGATCCAGCTCATTTCACGAGCTCCGGTACCATAGTCAGGTGCAGGTACGTCAATACCGGCACCGATAAAGTTTTTCTTTACCAATTCACTGGTATAGCGACGGGTGATTTTTTCCAGCTCATAAGTAGAATAGCTCTTTGGGTTGATCCGGATGCCACCTTTAGCACCGCCAAATGGAACGTTGACAATGGCGCATTTGTAGGTCATCAAGGCTGCAAGTGCCATTACTTCATCTTGGTTCACATCCATGCTGAAACGAATGCCACCTTTACAAGGAAGTTTGTGGTGGGAGTGCTGTACCCGATAGGCTTCAACTACCTCTACGTTGTCGCCAATGCGTACTGGAAATTTCATTCGGTAAACGGCATTACATGCCTTAATTTGTTCCAGAATGCCCTTTTCAAATCGGGTGTACTTGGAAGCCTTGTCAAAGTTGCGTTCTACTCCTTCAAAAAAGGAATAATGCGCCGGAGTTGCTGTTGTGTCTGCCATGACTGGTGCTTTGTGATTTGATTAAATTGATTAAAAAAATAAATTTACTTTTGCTTTTGTTCCAATTTCTTTACTTTTCTTTCTAGAAAAATCAGGAACAATAGGATACCGATTAGTATGGTACTCATCACGAGTACTACAACATATATTTTGCCACTTTGCCTCAGCTCTGAAGCCATCTCAGGTGCATCAACACCAGTAGCGGCCTGTGCCCAGCCGGAAATTTGAAGGAACAACAAAAAGAAACAAAGGACGACCGAACGAAGGCGCATGAGCTATTTTTTATTAAAAGAAATTTGCGTTTGATTTTCAATTGTTTCATGAAGGAAACGGATTCTGGTTTTGACTTGTGCCAACCATAGGCCTAAAAGTATCCATCCTGCCACCGCAGGATAGAAAACCAGGCGCATCCCGTTGTCTAAATCGTAAGCATTAAAGCCGGGATTACCTCCATCACCCGGATGAAGTGAATCTACCATTCTTGGTAAAATGAAAATCAGCGGCATCATTAATGCAAAAGCAAAAATGGCATAAACCGAAGAGATACGAGCCCGCTTTTCCTCGTCTTTAATGCCTCCCCGAAGAATGACATAAGCAAAATAAGTAAGAATGCACATGGCCGTCCCGAGTTGTTTAGGGTCGTTACTCCAGGCCTTACCCCAAGTTTCAGAAGCCCATTCCATACCGGTTACTAAGCCTAATAGCGAAAAAAAGATGCCAACATTAATAAACTCAACCGCTCGGAAATCATCGGACAGCTTCCCACTACGTAGGAATTTCAAATTGTAATAGAAACCACAACTGAACAAGACCATCATCGTGAACCACATGGGTACGTGAAAGTAGAGGTTCCGAATAGTTTCGTTGAGTATGTACATTGATGGTACCGGCATCAACAATCCTCCAATCACCGTGTAGCATAGTAGTACGACACAAGCTACCTTCCATAGCGAACGAAACATACGTCTTTGAAAGAAAATTTC
>JAFDYA010000002.1 GCA_018267675.1 Bacteroidota bacterium | reverse complement strand
CTATCTTTTGCTTATTGCAGCGCAACGTCCGCAGCCATCGCACGAAACCTTCGGCGAGACGTTGCTGGGAAGGAAGTAACCCAATCTGGCGCAAGTATGCAGCTTAGCCTGTGGGCTGGCGTACTTGTGCCAGTGTGGGGCAATTCAATGATCTTCTCCAGTCGCTTATATTTTAGATACCAAGTTGTCATTTTCTGCATCGCTTTCATAAAGCTATTATAACGAAAATCAGGCTCGTACAAGTATTCAAAGCTTAGCTGCTGATCCTTTTTTTTAAGCGATTGCCTGACCCTTATCTTAAATCCTAAGGTCTGGTACGGAAGAATGCATTCAGCTCGGTATGGCAACGATTCAAAATTGTACAGAGTGTCTCTGATAGAATATTGAAAACTGTAATACTCTTTAGCCTTGTCTTGCTGATATAACGCTAACCCCTGCGGTGCACTACTGGTTAGGTCGATAAACATGGAGTGAAGTATGCAAACTGTTGTGTCACTCGCGTTCTTTATTGCAACATTGTAAACACAACAACTGTCACTATTACCTTCCGATCTCAGCACAGTTACCTTTAATTGCTCGGCAGATTGACCAATGCTATTGTAACTTACCAGGATAAGGAGGATGAACAATTTTGTTCTTATTATAAATTTCATTCGTCGTCGTTATTTTGAGGTTGAGGCTGAGGCTGAGGATGCATTCTATCGTATCCTCTCAACTCCATACCATGAAAGCTTCTTATTTTATTCTCATAATCAATTGTCTTTCCGGCCTGATTGGGATCATTCATGTAGTACCTGTAATAGCCATGCCCACCAACTTCATGGAACATTGTCAGCCAAGAAGGCGCACTGGATAGCATATTCCCGTCGGTGTTTACTTTGCCCGGATCAATATTAGCATCAGTGGACGGCGACACGATATCTATTTGTATATTCTTGCTGTCAATTTGTTCGGTCTGCCCTTTCCATTTCATATCCTTATACGTCGGTTGATATATCTTTTTTCCATCTTCACCTACGACGTAAGCCTTCGGATCGTTGGTAACTTTGTCATCCTCACTAACCTTATTAACTGTAAAAGTAACCTCGCTATTGATCGCTCCCACCATATTCTTTGCAATATCCTGCTGCTTGTCAGAAAGTTTGCCCAACGCTTTTTGGTTGACCTGAAGATTACCCTTCTTGTCAAAAGAGAATGGATTCGCCTTGGCATTAACCTTTAATCCCTTTGCGATCCAGTTCAAAATTTGCTGATTGGTAAATCCTTTTTGCCTGACTGTGTCCCCCAAAGGATCATTTATTGATATCGGGTTATCCATCATAGCAGCATAGGGACTCATTAAATAGTCAGGCTTCGGATCGATCTGCCACCATCTCCCTAATTGAGGATCGAGGCTCCTAAACTCTGTGCTGTATAGCTCAAGTCCACTGCCATCACTAAATTCTTTATTTTGCAACTCAGACCCCTTATTAAAACGATACTTATTTTCTGCATAATTCGTCTTCACCGCCTTATCAGATATTCCCTGCATGGTGAGGCCGAACGGGTAGTAAGCGTTCTCTTCGAGCATAGGGCCTCTTACCTGCGTAACCTGCAAATTGTCAAAGAACACATCAATGTTCGGTGTCTCATTGCTCACATAAATATACAAATATCCGCTTTTAATTATTGATATCCCGGTGCGGCTATGCGTTGTGTAAACACCGCTGTTGCCTACCTGTTCGCAGCTTCCAAGTATGTTGCCGTTGGCATCTTTGGCAAGGTTGAACTGGTCATCCAGTATCATCCAGTTCACATAAGCTTTAGGCTTTAGTGCCCCCGGGCTCTGTGCGCCAAGAAAAGCATTCACATCTGGCGCGAGCAAGCCGCTTGAGCTAAGGTCACTGCTGCTCACTTTGCCACCAGAGGCACCTGCAACGCCAGTTGCCAAAGCAGTTACCAGGTCAGCAACAGGGCTCACGGGCGTGCCCGGCAAGCTGGTGCTGCTCCACCAGCTGTTCGCCTGCAAATTGAACTTGTCGCCGCTCATTACTTTTAAAATAATGGCAGGCCCAAGGCGATTGCCTGAGCCATTAACTTTTGCCACATAAGCATTGCCCGCTGGTGTGTTGGCCGGATAGCCTGCAACCGTGCTCACTGCCGTCCTTGTGGCAGGGAGGTTGCTGTAATAGGTTTCTTCCGTTGTGGCTGTTGCAGTTTCCATGGTGGCAGCGGGGTACATATCCGTTTGCAGCTCATCGGTCAAAACAACCCTCGTGTTGCCCAGGTGGTCTTTCACAAAATAATCGTAGCTGAATTTTGCAGGTGCTGCCCCAACAACAGGTGTATACCTTATCCTTCCTTCTTCATGTGCTAGGAACTGCAGCACATCCGTATAGTCATCATTCGGTGTATTAGAAGGAGATGTCGCACGGCTCTTCCCTGCCGTTGTTGGTGTTGCGCGATGGCTTTGTGCATGGCTTCACCAACAACAGATGGTAAGAATCCAAATTTAAGTTGTTGGTGCGGCTAACGCACATGCCTAACCGAACACCAACAACGGCGGAATATTTCACTCAGGTTATTTTGTTTTGACGAAGCAATCAAATGCACATGATTGCTCATAACACACCACCCATACAACACAAGCCCTTTCTGCTTTTGGCAGTGCCTGACACTCCTTGCCCTTGTTGGTATGTCGGGCGGGCAATGAGGGCGGGCATACCAACAAGCTAACGGCAATGCCCACCTGAAAATATTTCCCTCGCGGCGGGATTGCTGGCAACTTCCTTCCCAGCAACGTCTCGCCGAAGGTTTCGTGCGATGGCTGCGGACGTTGCGCTGCAATAAGCAAAAGATAGTTAGCTTTAGGGATGCCAACCTTTCTTTTTCCGCAGAGTGTCCTTTCATG
>JAFDYA010000029.1 GCA_018267675.1 Bacteroidota bacterium | reverse complement strand
CGGCGGCAGTAATGATTCTAGTGCGTTTGTCAATACGAACACCCTAGACTATAACGGTAGCTATGGTCGTAGCATTTCTGTTGGCAATAATCAGGACGCAGCACTCAGCTCCAACTTCAACCTACAAGTGAACGGCTACCTGCCCGATAGCATCAAGGTGGAAGCAGCAATATCGGACAATACGCTTCCCTTTCAGCCGGAAGGCAACACCCAAAATCTCCAGCAATTTGACCAAGTATATATCCGGCTCAAAAAAAAGCAACACTCGCTCCAACTTGGCGACTACAACATTGACCGCCCTGAAGGCTACTTCCTTAATTTCAATAAACGAGTTCAGGGCCTCTATTTCCAATCCGGCTTTAAGCTTTCAAAAAACGTCAGCAACTCCTTTGCATTAAGTGGCTCTGTAGCAAAAGGAGAATTTGCACGAAACATTTTTGATGGCACAGAAGGTAATCAAGGTCCTTATAAACTAACCGGAAATAATGGAGTGCAATTCTTCATTGTCCTAGCCGGTTCGGAAAAAGTATTCATTAACGGGATAATTCAGGAGCGCGGCGAAAATGCCGACTATATCATTAACTACAACACAGCGGAAATCCGCTTCATGCCCCGAAGGCTGATCACCAAAGACTCCCGCATTCAAGTAGAATTTGAATATCAAAGCCGCAACTATCTCAACTCGCTAATCTATGCTTGGGATGAACTTAGCCTTGGCAACAAACTTAAGTTCCGACTGAATGTGTACTCCAACCAAGACGCAAAAAACCAAGGCTATAACCAAACTTTGGATGGAAATCAGAAACGCTTCCTGAGCACCATCGGAGACAATATTGATCAAGCATATTATCCTATTGTCAGCGCAGATACCTTTGGAGCCGGCAAAACCTTATACAAGATCATGGACACCACGGTGCTGGGTAGTCACTATGATTCGGTATTCATCTATTCCACCAACCCGGATAGTGCGAAATACAATATCTCGTTCTCCTATCTGGGGCCAAACAAAGGCGACTATATCATTTCCGCCAAAGTGGCCAATGGCCGTGTGTATGATTGGGTGGCACCAATTGGCGGCGTGCCGCAAGGCGATTATGCACCAGTTCGTTTACTCATTACACCCAAACAACAACAGGTAGTAACCCTCCATACAAGCTACCAGATTGATAGTTTCAAAAACATTCAAGTTGAAATGGCAGCAAGCAATTATCGTCCCAATTTATTCGCATCGGGTAATGTAGCCAAGCACATTGGGATAGCAGGGAAAATAGGCTACTCTGAGCAGCGATTCTTTGGCAAAAAAGATACTTCGAATCGACAGGCATGGCATTGGAAAAACGATATTAATTATGAGTATGTCGATGGTCAGTTCAAAGCAATTGCGCCCTACCGGAATGTAGAATTTGCACGGGATTGGAACGTACCACAAGACCTCTACAATACAACTACTCAAATCCAAAAACCAATAGAAAACCTCAGCTCATTTCATACCCAAATCGGGCAACAATCTCTTGGGAACCTTGCCTATGGACTGAGTCTTTATCGGCGTGCCGGGCTTTATGAAGGCATTAGGAATGAACTTAGCTATCAAACGACTCAAAAGAATTGGAATCTGAATCTTGGCGGCAACCTGCTCCAGTCAAAGGATACAGCCCAAAGCTCCCAATATTTCCGACCACAACTTCAGGCGGAATTTCGCGTACCTAAATGGAACCATGTTGCTCTTGGCCTACAGCTTTTTAGAGAAGACAATCAACTGCGGGATCGGAAGCAAGACACGCTACTACCGGCGAGTTTCCGCTTCACAACGGCTACGCTATATCTGAAACAGGCCAACAATCAAAACCTCAACTATAGCCTTAGCTACAGCTATCGGAGCGACGACCGGACACGAAATAATGTATTCGCCCTACAAAGCCATAGCCAGACGGTAGATGCCACTTTTGGACTACTCAGTAAAAGCAATCAAAGGATCAACTTCACCGGAGCATATCGGCAACTCTTTATTGACGATAGCAGCTTTACCAACCAAAAAGCGGAAGAAACAGGGCTCGGTAGGATTGAATATTCCGGTAGCCTTTTTAAAGGGGCTATCCGATTGCAGACACTGTATGAAACCGGCGCAGGGCAAGAACAAAAGCAAAGCTTCACCTATGTGGAAGTGCCTACCGGGCAAGGACAGTATTATTGGATAGATTATAATAACGATGGCGTGCAACAACCCAATGAATTTCAAACTGCCCTTTATCCCGATCAAAAAAAATTCATCCGTGTACTCACTCCGACCAACGACTATGTGCGGGTGAACTATGTTCAATTCAACCAAAGCCTATACCTAGATCCCTCCTATTTCTTTGCGCCAAATCCCAAAGGATTCAAGCGATTGATTTCAAAATTTTCGGACCAAGCTGCGCTACAGGTCAACAATCGTCTTAGTCAGGTGAATGGACTGCAAGCATTGAGTCCAGTAATTGCTTCACTTGGTGATGACCATATCCTCAATGCCGGAACCATCTTAAGCAACACCCTTTTCTTTAACCGAAATGTAACCCGCTTTGGACTTGAATACACTTATACCTATAATACAAACAAACAACTCCTTACCTACGGAGTGGAAGGCCTTGAAAACAAAGTTCATTTAGGAAAATTTCGCTGGAATTTCAATGCAAACCTGAGTACCACCATTAACGCCAGCACCGGCTTGAAGCAATTCTCTTCTGCATTGTCCGATGGACGAACCTACAGGGTGCATAGCCAAAATTGGGCACCTTCCCTAAGCTGGATGTACCGTGCTGTACTCCGGATAACCGGAACCCTGCAATTTGATCAACGTAAAAATGAGCCAACTTATGGTGGCGAGCAAGCAACGATCAAACGGG
>JAFDYA010000028.1 GCA_018267675.1 Bacteroidota bacterium | reverse complement strand
TTGCTTCTGCCAAACTATCGCCTCCCAACCGAAGCTGAATGGGAATATGCCGCCCTTGGCCTGATTGCCAACAACCCTGAGCCGGAAAACAAACGCCGTCGTGGGGAAGAAGTAATCACAGATCGTAACATTTATCCTTGGGGGCCAAAAGAGGGTACCCGCTATGGTTTGCGTAACTCTTATCAAGGGGAATTCCTTGGTAACTTCAAACGCGGTCGTGGTGACGTGATGGGTGTTGCGGGTGGCTTGAATGATAATGCTGATCGCACTGCCCCAATCTTCTCCTACAAGCCCAATGCTTTTGGCTTGTATAACATGGCCGGTAACGTGAGCGAATGGGTAATGGATACCTATCGTCCGGTTACTGCTGATCAAGCCGATTTTGCGCCTTACCGTGGTAATGTGTACAAAGCATTTGATCGCCTTGCAGAAGACAATACACTCGCCGACAAGGATAGCTTAGGTGATATTCCTACTCGTCTGTTGGACTCTGCCGAATTAGCGCGCAATCCATACAATGCCGTGCATTCTGCTGATGTTCGGGATTACGAAGATGGTGACAAGGAAAGTCCTTATTCTTACGATTTCGGTAAGACTACGCTCATTAGCAACGAGGCTAAAGTGATTAAAGGTGGTTCTTGGAACGATCGTGCTTACTACATGAGCCCTGGTGTTCGTCGCTTCATGCAAGCAGATCAATCTTCCGCTACCGTAGGCTTCCGTTGCGTAATGGATCGTTTAGGTTCACCTGATGGGAATAATAACTCCCAACCGGGCAATTATTTTAGCAATAGCAAACGGAGAAAGTAAATCATCTTCATTTCTTTTAAGATCCCTTCTACGATTGTTTCTAGAAGGGATTTTTTTTTGTCGAAATATTGATATTGGTTAGTACAAATTTGTCACAATAGCTTGATTTTTGCTGATTAAGTCGAGGTTTTGCAGTAGCCCATTATGTGCAAGGAACTACGCTTTCCATCTACTGCTACAGCTAACTAGTTGTGCTATTTTATGCGATTATCGTGTGCTCGTCATTGTTCTTGAAGTCTAAATTTTTGCGTTAAACCCAGGGCTCTATTTCAAAGGGAGTCAATACTATTTTTTATCAATTTTGGGTATCGAATTGCTTTTCACCGTCCCAGAATATTTGAAGCCGAATTTACCATGTTGCAGATCAGAACTTTTCAAACCGAATTGCCATTTCAATACCCATTTACGATCACTAAAGGCACTAAAACCCATCAGAAGGCATTGGTTGTTGCGCTTGGTTTTGGACCGTTTTTAGGATGGGGTGAAGCACCTGAAATTTCCTATTATCCGGAGACGGTCGCCTCTATGAATGAAAGCCTGAAACAGTCTTTTGCGGTTACGTCGCGCTATTCCCTGATTGACCCTCAGCGATTTTGGCATTTCCTACATCATCAGTTTCCGGAGCAACATTTTCTAATTGCAGCCTTAGACATAGCCGGGTGGGATCTTTATGCACAGCTCAAAAGGAAGCCTTTGTATGAAATGTTGGGATTGGCCAATCCCGGGAAGCTTCCTTGCGACTATACTTTGGGGATTGATACGCCAGCGCTAATGGTAGAGAAACTAAAGGCCCATCCAGCGCCGGTTTACAAGGTGAAGCTGGCAAAGCCTGCAGAGATTGATCTACTGCGCACGCTGAGAACAGTCACTGACAAGCCTTTCCGGGTGGACGTGAACGAAGGCTGGAACTATGAAGACACACTGAAGCTATTGCCCGAATTACAGGCCTTGGGCGTAGTCTTGCTCGAGCAGCCCTTGGCGAAAGATCAATGGGAAGAAATGGTCGCGTTGAAAGCGCAGTCGGCCATTCCGCTTTTTGCTGATGAGGCCTGTGTGGAGGAAGAAGATGTGGCACGTTGTGCTGCTGCGTATCATGGGATCAATATCAAGCTGACCAAATGTGGGGGAATTACACCGGCACTTCGGATGATTGAAGCAGCTCGGCAATTACAAATGAAGGTGATGTTGGGCAGTATGAACGAGAGTGTTATCGGTACTGCTGCTTTGGCGCATCTTGCGCCGCTTGCGGATTTCCTAGACTTAGACGGGCCTCTGCTCCTCACACAAGCCAATGCGCAGGGCTTAACGTATGATGCCGATGGTTTCGTGTCCCTCGGCACAAGGCCCGGAATCGGAGTACAGGTTGTGCCTACTTTTTTAAAGCCGTTCTCGTAATATCTTTATGCCGATGACTTTTTCGGCGACAGAGAAAATTGATGGCCTGAATATCGGGCTAATGCTAGTGGCTTGTGCTGTGGCAATAGTGCTCCCGCTGGAGTTGTTTTTGTTCTCTTATGCCATACTTGGGCCCCTTCATTACCTCACAGAGATAAGTTGGTTGCATGATCGGAATTATTTTACAAAAGGTCGCTATGATGCGCTCCTGTTGCTGCTTGTTGGAGTATTAGTCAGCGTGTGTTACTATAGTTTAATCGGGATAATGCCCCTAGAGTTTCCTAGTAATTTTTTACTTTGGATTGCATACATAGGTTTGTTGTCTGCTGCTGTTTTTGCCTTTGTGCGTTCTGTGTATTTGAGGATTGGCTTGATCATTTTAATTGTGGTCAGCTCTCAATTATCCGAGCATTTTGCCCTCTTATTTGGGGTCTTCCTGCCCACATTAGTACATGTCTATTTGTTCACCGGTTTATTCATGCTATATGGCGCGCTGAAAAGTGGCAGTCGCTTGGGAATAGTTGCAGTTGTTATCCTAGCACTTTGTCCCATTTTGTTGTTCTATCTGTTCCCAAATTTCAAGCCTTGGGGATACACTGAAATGGCTAAGACCATGTATTTTGGCTCAAAGGGTCAGGGTTTTTTTGTGCTCCATGTCGCCACTCTTTCTGAGTTTTTTGGAATGAAGCCGGCTGTAGGTACTAATGGCTTGCAATATTGGATGCAACAAGTGTATCATACGCAAACAGGCCTATTGTTGATGCGTTTTATCGCATTTGCCTATACCTATCATTACCTCAATTGGTTTTCCAAAACGAGTGTCATCCAATGGCATAAGGTGCCAAGACTCCGCTTCATTACGGTGCTGGCTGTTTGGCTAATTTCTATCGGAATCTATTTGTACGACTTTTCGCTGGGGCTAATTTGGCTTTTCTTCCTAAGCTATTTGCATGTCCTTTTGGAATTTCCACTCAATTTTACGTCTGTCGTCGGCATCTTTAAATACTTTAAGAATCGACTGACTAAGCAACAAGCAAAGCCTATCTAAGCGTGACACTTCCAACAATTTCCGCTTCTGTGCCACTTCAAGCGCACAATACCTTTGGTATAGCGTCCCTTGCGGAGCATTTTATTGAGATTGAGACCAGAGAACATCTAGTTCAATTGCCAGTACTAAATGCGCCAAAACCATGGCGTGTGCTTGGCGGAGGAAGTAATATTTTATTGGAAGAAACCACGTCCGGTACCGTCTTAAAAAATAGAATTACCGGAATTGAGTTGATTGGGGAGTCGGACGAATTTGTGATACTGAAGGTGGGTAGTGGTGAAATTTGGCATGACCTTGTAATGTTTACAGTAGGCAGGGGCTGGGGTGGCCTTGAAAACCTAGCTTTAATTCCCGGAACTGTTGGAGCGGCACCAATTCAGAATATTGGTGCTTACGGCGTTGAAGTGAAGGATACCATTACGGAGGTAGAAGTGTGGCTTTGGGAGGAAAATAGATTGGCTACAATAAGCAATGAAGCGGCTCAATTTGGCTACCGAGACAGCATATTCAAACAGCAATTACGGGGTAAGTTTTTTGTCGTTTCCGTTAGTTTTAGATTAAGGAAAAATGCAGTTTTGCATACGGAGTATGGAGCAATTGAAGCGGAGTTGCATACCATGGGGGCTGTACCATCGGTAGCAAATATTGCGCAAGCGGTTATGAATATTCGGCGAAGCAAATTGCCTGACCCGAAAATTGTAGGAAATGCCGGGTCTTTTTTTAAAAATCCAAGTGTGCAAAATTCAAAATTTGATGCGCTCAAGAAAGCATATCCTGCAATGCCAGGCTACCCATCAAAATTGGAAAGTAGTACCAAAATACCGGCGGCATGGTTGATAGAACAATGTGGCTGGAAGGGGTTTCGTCGGGGAAATGTCGGGGTACACGATCGTCAGGCGCTTGTATTGGTCAATTATGGAGAGGCTACCGGCGCGGATATTTGGCAACTTTCTGAGGATATTCTCCAATCTGTTTTTGATACATACGGTGTGCAATTGGAGCGCGAGGTGCAGGTGTGGTCAAACTAAAATGGGTACAGCAACTTATTATTGACTAGTTGAAGACGTCTTAAGTGGACAGTAGTCTATTTGCTGCAATGAAGTATTTCGTCTGTTCCAATGCTCGCGAGCAATCATTAATTTGCATTTTATCATATACAAACCTTGAATTTTCTTTATTTCATTTCGCTTAAATATCGACTGGTGAATCCGGGTTAATTAGGTGCAAAAAACAAAAAAGCCTAACAAATTACTGTTAGGCTTTTAAGCAGATAGCTAGGCTATCATTAATGAAATTACATGTTGCTAGGAACAGCAGGAGTTTCAACAGCAGCAACTTTACGAGTGTTTTGTGCGGCATCATCACTGTTTACCAATTCTTCTACGAACTTCGCAATGTTTGCAATGCGAGAATGGTTCAGGCTGTAATGGATGAACTTACCGTCACGCTCAGTACGAACGATGTTGGCACGGCGAAGAATCGCAAGATGCTGTGAAGCAACACTTTGCTCCAAACGAAGCTTAACATAAATGTCAGTAACGTTCATTCTCTTGTGCTCTTCCAAAAGACGAACGATTTGCTGACGCAACTTGTGGTTAATCGCACGCAAAGTCATTGCGGCAGTTTTAATTGCAACATAATCCAACTTGATGCTGTCGTTGCTTACTTCGTCTTTGCGGATAACCAAAGTGTTACCTGTCATTGTTGTTTCCATTTGTACTTAATGAAATTTGTGAAAAATAAAAAATT
>JAFDYA010000027.1 GCA_018267675.1 Bacteroidota bacterium | reverse complement strand
TTTAATTGCAACATAATCCAACTTGATGCTGTCGTTGCTTACTTCGTCTTTGCGGATAACCAAAGTGTTACCTGTCATTGTTGTTTCCATTTGTACTTAATGAAATTTGTGAAAAATAAAAAATTAAATTGCTATTTGCACTGCAAACATAGGCCTTTTATCTATGCTGACAAAGTTAAAAATTTGCAATTGTGTTAATTGGTTGTTAAAGCAAGATGTATTTATCCTATATTATCCCTGCATCTTTGGTTTTTTTGTGCTTATATGCACCTCTTTCAAGTATTTAGGCTCATCATAGGCTAAATCTGCAAATTTAGATGCTATGAATGATGTATGTGTTAATTGAGCCCATGCACTAAGGTCAATTTGATCGATAAAGATAAATGGTATGTTCTGCTCCGTTAATTCTGCTTGCATTTCTTGAGGAATTGTACCGATAATTACTAAATCTTCCCGATTTTGTTCCATCAGGCTGTTCCAGTCATTTTTGTGAATATGGCAAGGCGCCAATTCGAAATCCGCGCCTCGGCCAGCAATGAAATACTCATCTGTACGCGCTGGTAGTAGGGCAATTATTTTTTGATATTCTTGGTCGTATTTGGATTGGGAATCGAGGTAGAGGACTAATTTACTGTGCGTTATTAAAGGTTTGGATAAGGCAAAGCATAAGCCCTTAGCCGTTGATAATCCGATGCGTAGTCCGGTGTAAGATCCAGGGCCATTACAAACACAAACAGCATCTAAATCGGAAAATTGAATATTGGCTGTCATCAAAACCTGATCCAACATTCGGTTGATATGAGCCGCATGTTCCCGCTCGGAAGTTGCTTTTTGGCTGGAAATTACCTTCCCGTTATTGGCCAGCATCACCACGCCCGGACTGCCTGAAGTATCAATATGAAGGAGCATTCCCATGATTGGCAAAGGTATTGTTTCTGCCTACTTTTGTACAATGAATACCAAGCAAATTATTAGCTCAAATGCAGCTCCTGCACCCATTGGTCCCTACAATCAAGCGGTTTTGGCGGGTGGATTTTTGTTTATCTCCGGACAGATTCCGCTGGATACCCAATCTGGTGAGCTCGTGCAGGGGAGTATTGCTGCCGAAACAGAACAAGTGATGCAAAATTTGGCGGCTATCTTGAAAGAAGCAGGATTGAGTTTTGAGCACGTAGTGAAGACGAGTATTTTTCTCACAGATATGGGGCAGTTTGCGACCGTTAATGAAGTGTACGGGCGTTATTTTGAATCGGCTACAGCACCTGCTCGGGAAACTGTTCAAGTAGCAGCATTGCCCAAAGGGGTGAATGTGGAAATCAGCATGATTGCCTGGAAGTCCTAAATTTTCAGTTGTATAGGGGCTCAATATTCTCCTGAGATCGTACGCCGAGCATCCGTTTCACGGTTTTCGTTTTTAGGATAGGTCCTTGTGCTCGGCAATGCCAACTATTTCTTCTGCTACAAGTGTGGAAGCATTGCCTGCACCCAGTTTCGCTCGGAGTTGGGCAAAGTGCTCCATCATTTCTGCGCGATAATTTGAGTCATGAAGGAGTCGGTCTAATTCGGCGGCCAATGCCTGTGGGTTGAAGTCGTCCTGCAATAATTCTTTTACAACTTCTCGACCCATAATTAGGTTGACCAAAGACACGAAAGGGACTTTAACCAATTTCTTTGCCAGCCAAAATGAGATGGGGTTACCCTTATAAACGACTACCTCAGGAAGGCCAAACAGAGCTGTTTCTAAGGTTGCTGTGCCTGAGGTGACAATAGCGGCATGAGCCTGCCGAAGTAAGTTGTACGTGTCGTTTCGGAGCAAGATTATCCTTGCATCGCCAATTAGATTTTGATAGATTTCGTCCGGCTGTGCAGGGGCTCCTGCAACTACAAATTGATAGTCGGGATGCTTTGCTGCTACTTGCAGCATCAGTGGGAGTTTAGTCTTAATCTCCTGCGCTCGACTACCGGGCAACATAGCCACTATCGGCTTGTCCGAAGCAATCAGATTTTTAGGTTCAGCCTGCGCCTCATCAACAGCTTCTAGTAAGGGGTGCCCGACATAATGCACTTCATAGTTCCATTTTTTGTAAAAATCCTGTTCAAAGGGGAGAATGACGAGCATCTTGTCCACACATTTTTTTATGGCCTTCACTCTTCCTTCCTTCCAGGCCCACACCTGCGGACTAATGTAATAGACCACTTTTATGCCTTGGGCATGCGCCCATTTTGCAATTCTTAAGTTGAAGCCCGGATAGTCAATCAACACCAGTACATCGGGTTGAAATTGGCTAATATCCTTTTTGCAAAAGGCAATGTTGTGCAGGATGGTGCCGAGATGCTTCAAGACTTCTACAAAGCCCATGAAAGCCAGATCCCGATAATGTTTAACGAGTACGGCGCCGGCAGCCTCCATCTTGTCACCACCCCAGGCACGGATTTGGGCAGTTGTATCCTTTGTCCGCAAAGCTTTCACGAGTCTGCTCCCGTGTAGATCTCCACTTGCTTCTCCGGCGATGATGTAGTAACGCATAGAATATGGTTTGGCAAAAATGCTGCTTCCTTTGAAGATTGAGAAACTTTCCGGACTAATGCTTTTAAAACAGTGGCATCTGGCTAATTTTACGGTCTCAAAATTTTTCCTTTCTCTCTATGTCCAGCAAAGCTTTTTATAGTCGCATCCAATCCGAGTTGGCCTCTATTACCGAGGCCGGGTTATATAAGAATGAACGCATCATTGCTAGTGAGCAAGGTCCCGAAATTCAAGTAAATGGAAAGACAGTCTTGAATTTTTGTGCCAATAATTATCTCGGACTTTCATCCCACCCCAAAGTGATTGCCGCAGCAAAAAATACGATCGACGAACGGGGGTATGGGCTAAGCTCTGTACGGTTTATTTGTGGCACACAGGATATTCATAAAGAGCTGGAAGCAAAGTTGAGTAAGTTCTTGGGCACCGAAGACACTATCCTTTATGTCGCTTGTTTTGATGCTAATGGTGGTGTGTTTGAGCCCTTGTTGGGGGATGATGATGTGATCATTTCCGATGAGCTGAACCATGCCTCAATTATTGATGGCGTACGGCTGACGAAATGTGTGCGGGCGCGCTACAAACACAATAATTTGGAAGACTTGGAAAGCCAACTCCAAGAACATGCCGACAAGCGTACCCGCTTTATTGTTACCGACTCTGTATTTTCTATGGATGGCACCATTGCACAATTGGATAAGATTTGTGACTTAGCGGATAAGTACGATGCAATTGTGATGATTGATGAGAGCCATTCTTCCGGATTTATTGGTGCTACCGGGCGTGGGGTGCATGAATTGTGTGGTGTCCTGGATCGCGTAGATATCATTACTAGTACGCTTGGTAAAGCTCTCGGTGGTGCATACGGTGGATTCACTTCCGGCAAGAAAGAAATAATTGATATGCTCCGGCAACGTAGTCGCCCTTATCTCTTCTCCAATACTGTGGCACCAAGTGTAGTAGGCGGTAGCATTGCTGTGTTGGATATGCTCAGTGAAACTACTGAATTGCGGGATCGCTTGGAAGCCAATACCAAATATTTCCGCGAGCAAATGCTGGCAGCAGGCTTTGACATTAAGCCGGGGATACACCCAATTGTGCCGATCATGCTCTATGATGCGGTGTTGGCCCAGAAACTAGCCGCAGCAATGTTGGACGAAGGGATTTATGTTGTAGGCTTTTTCTTCCCGGTAGTTCCGAAAGGGCAAGCCCGCATTCGCACACAAATTTCAGCGGCACATACCCGAGAGCATTTGGACAAGGCTATTGCAGCATTCACCAAAGCAGGCAAAGCTCTTGGTATTATTAAAGCCTAAGCTGATTTATTTTTTTACTGTTGCCGGTCTAATTTTTTTAAAAACTTGATGAATTCTTTTCCTAGCCTGCAAGAAATTGCTGAAGGCACGGTATTGCTGGTGGATAAGCCTCTTGGCTGGACATCTTTTGATGTAATTAATAAACTTCGAAAGCCCATGAATGCCAAGTTGGGACACGCCGGCACTTTGGATCCATTGGCTACAGGCTTGCTGGTAGTGTGTAGTGGAAAGTTCACAAAGCGCATCACCGAATATCAAAAACAGGACAAGGAATACACAGGGATTATCCATTTAGGGGCCACTACGCCCACCTACGACTTAGAAAGTGAACCGGAGCACTTTCAATCCTTGATGGGTATTGATGAATCGGCATTGCTGACCCAGGCGCAATCATTTATTGGTGCTATTCAACAGATTCCTCCGATACACTCCGCAATACGAAAGGATGGGAAACGAGCATATGAATATGCTCGCAGTGGTGAAGAATTGAAGTTGGAAGCCCGACCGGTAAGCATCACAGAGTTTTCCTTTACGCAAATCACTTTGCCGGAGGTTCATTTTCGGGTGAGGTGCAGCACCGGAACCTACATACGTTCTTTAGCGCATGATTTTGGTGCAGCATTGGGCTGTGGCGGCTATTTGCAGGCATTGCGCCGTACAAAAATTGGCAATTTTTCCGTGGATGATGCTCATAGCGTTTCCGCTTGGCTCGAGTACCTGAAAGCAGAAAAGCAGGCATGAAAAAGCCCTGTCATAAACAGGGCTGAAGCTATTTTTTTTGCAGGAAATGTTTAATACTCATCTTCATTAAAGAAGAAATCGTCTTGAGTAGGATAGTCCGGCCAAATGTCCTCAACTCCTTCGTAGATTTCACCTTCGTCGTCCAATTCCTGGAGATTTTCTACCACTTCCAGCGGCGCACCGGAACGAATGGCGTAGTCTATTAGCTCGTCTTTAGTGGCTGGCCAAGGGGCTTCTTCCAGATGAGAAGCTAATTCAAGTGTCCAAAACATATTTTAATATTAATTACTTTATTAGATAGATTGCGGCAAATGTAAAGGAAAAGCATTAGTAATGGCCAAAAAAATATTTCAAGGTCTTTTTTTGTGGAAATGCTGTGTTTT
>JAFDYA010000026.1 GCA_018267675.1 Bacteroidota bacterium | reverse complement strand
GAGCTTGAGCAAAGCAGCTCACCTGGGAACCACCAATTCCCATTCTTTCTCCTACCGCTGTGAACGTTGCACCGGAAAAGCGATACAAGCCTTCTCCATTCGTAGCAAACCAAATGTTTTCTTCTTTATCCCGAAAGATTTGGTGGACAAATACATCGGTTAGTCCGTTGTTGCTACTATACTGTTGCTGTGTTCCATCTTTGATGTGAAATACTCCGCCCGTAGTTCCTATCCAATAGCTACTGTCAGCGGCCTGGACGAAGCTCAATACATGTGTGTGCAGCTCTTGAAAAAGACTCCGGAATTGACCCGATATGTGTGTAAAAGCACCCCTATCCGTGAGCAAAACTAAATTCCCCTGTAGGTCTTCATCAAAGCTGATTAAGGTAGTGTGTTCCGGAAGCATTACGCTATCCCAACTTTCATTTTGGAAGTGATAGATCTGTTTGCTATGATGCGTTGCCAGCCAGATACCCTTTTGATGGTCTGTATGAATGGCTTTCGGGAGCCCATGCGGAATCGGTAGCGGAACCAACTCCATTTTGCCTTTTGCCAGCCTGTAAAGTGACTTAAAAGTACTTGCCCATATTTGTTGCTCATCCACGACAAGTTGGCCAATTTTATTGCCTAATGGGTTGTCTGAGCTGGAGAGGGTATAGTTATGAAAGGTATGGCCATCATACCCACTCAATCCGTTTGTCGTACCAATCCATAGTTTACCTAAATGATCACAGGCAAGTGCTGTGATTTCATTTGCAGGAAGGCCGTTTCGTTTGGTAAACGAACGAAATACTTGACCGTCATAACAGCTCAATCCTCCTAAAGTTCCTACCCATAAATGACCGGATTTGTCCTGGGCAAGGGCGCTAACCTGGGACTGGATCAAGCCCTGGTCAATACTGATATGAGCAAATGGGTAGCGTTGGGCAAGTGTTTCTGCCGGCGGAAGTACTGCGCTCAGTAGGGTAGCGATAGTGAAAGCGATTTGCCAAAGCCGCATGTTCACAAATTTAATTTTGTGTGCTTGCATTAAGGTCAAGGTAGCTGAAATTCCCCTTTAATATCACCCTGCTCCAAGAGCCATTACAACTGTTGCACAAGGTAAAAGTATGCGCCGAACATGTGGTGTTGGAAGATCTTTTCCCGGTTTTGTGGATATAGCTTGTAGTAGGCTTCATCTCCCTTTAGTACAATATAATTTCCCGTGCGAACATAGTTGTTTGTAGGGCTGTATGCCGGTACCAGCAAGCCTTTGAGTTCTTTTTTAACCATTTTCCCAACAGATCGACCGAGATATTTTTCAAAATTGCGCTGCGCACGACGAGTCGGCTTGTCGAGCCGATTGTACAAATGGCCTAGAACAAAATTGACTGGGAATTTCTGCCCTCGGATGGCTTTTCGCGCATAGCGAAATGGGTTAACTTCCTGAAAGTCCTTGGTCGTTTGCACCCCTACCGGTACTTCGGGTACCCAATCGTCAGCATTGACTACATTATAAGCCCATCCTGCTTGGGTCAATACTTCATACTCGTAGGCAAAAAACTGATTGCCTGGTTTGGGGCCCGCACTACAATAGGTTTTAAATCGGATGTCTTTGGGTAGTTTTCCCTGTAGTTGAAGATGATACAGGTAGGCTGTTACTAAATAGCTTATCGCGCCACCTTGGCTATGGCCAACAATATAGTAGTTCTTGATTCCTGCGCGGTAGCAGGAGTCGATTTGGGGTAGGATTGTTTTGGTCAAAAATGCAGTAGCGACAAGCCAACCTGCGTGCACCGATGCGCGAGGGTCGTGCGCCAATTCATAATGGAAGGTGTCCCCCGGACTACGTACTATTTGACCCTTTGCGGGGAGCATCCCGGCATAAAAATTGGCGAGCCAACTCACTTGTTTTGCGGTAGTGCCTCGGATGCTTATGGCCGCGACATTATTTCCATTTGTCCAGAGTTCCCAAGCATTGTCCAAGGCGACAATCGGCGCGCGGTAGGTGAGATGAAAATGCTCCGGCTGGGGGATTTCTTTAAAAGCCTCTAGGTTACTACACTTTGCATTCACTTTTAGGAGTTCCAGATATTCCGCCTTGTCGAAGCCAGGATGCAGTGTTTGCGCAGTTCCCGGCCAATTTGCTACCAAAAGAACACAAATTAGACACGCCGTTTTTATCATTTTTTGAACACTACTTTAATTTAGAATACCATCCTTGGTATAAGCTTCAAGATATGGAATACACAGCTTGAACCATTGTGCATTACCGCAGATCTACCAACTCAACTCCCGGATGTGCTTTAGCATTAAAGCTGAATTCGGCATCGCTGATGCTGATATTTGGTGCGAGCGCTCCAACCTCATAAGCATAACGGTTGCCATTTTTTTCGGTAATAATTCCTCCGGCTATCGTGTTGTCTTTTGCAAAAGAAAGCTCAGCCTTTGTGAATTGTTTTGACGCTTGCTTCGGTGTCATTTCAATAAGATCACAAAGTTTCTTGGCAGTTGTCCCTTGGCCGATATAGCGGTAGTTGTATTCTTTGTCGTAAAAGTTGCTGAACAATTTAGTGGGTGAAATGCTTTGCTCTTCGGGATCATAGTTGCTCACTTGCACCTCCCGTGCATCCTTCAGGTAGGTCCATACTGTCTTCCCATCACAAATGATTTCCTGCTTGGGGAGTACGATATGATATTTTGCCCCTTTCATGAAGAGTACGCCTTTCTGTGTTTCTCTTACCACATTAGTTTTCCCCATCAGCTTCAGCGTAAAATTTGCTTTAAGGCTTTTTAGCGTATTCATTTTTTTACTGGCATTTTCAAGAATGCTTTTTGCCTTAGCATCTTGAGCAGCGGAAAAGTTGGGTACGACAAAGAGGCCTAGCAGTAATATAGAAAGTAGTCGTTGCATCATGTGTCGCGAAATAAAGGCAAAACATAAAAAGCAAATGGTAAAACTTGCACGTGGCCTATGCTCTATTGAATTCTAGCCGCAATTGCGGCTTCATGTAAACGAAGTGATTGGTTTGGAACTCTGTAGAGTGTTGTGTTGTTTTTTAAAAATATTTTTTCTAAATTGCAAGTTCACAATCTTAATTCTGATGAAGAAAATTCTATTTGCACTAGCTAGCATAGCTACACTTTCTGCCACTGCACAGACAACAGTGAAGAAGGTTTTTATTGAAGACTATACCGGAACCTGGTGCGGCTGGTGCCCCGAAGGGACGGTTTTATTAGAAGGCTTGGAAGATCAATATCCAGCTACGGTGATACCAATTGCCAACCATAATGGCGATCAACTTCAGACTACTGATGGTGCCACAATTGACAATGACCTGGGTGTGAATTCCTATCCAAATGGATCAATCGATCGGTTTCAATTTTCAGGGGAAACTAAAATTTCTGTGAGCCGTGGTAAGTGGGCGAGTTATGTGTCCTCACGTTTGGGCACTGCAGCAATTGCATCGGTAAGCTTTACCAATATGTCTAAGACGGGGAACACCTATAAAGGACGGGTGAATGTAAAGTTTGTTTCTGCACCAAAGGCCGGTGTGCCACTATCCTTGAATATCTATGTACTTGAAGATAGTATTGCTGCAACCGGTAGCTATGCGCAGTCCAATTATTCTTCTGCCGTACAAGGTGGTGCAAGCCCATTGGCCAATTGGTTTCATAATAATACCCTTCGCCAAGCCTTGGGAGGCGCTTGGGGTTGGGCAGCATTCCCGCCTAGTCCAATGGTTGGCACAACCTATACCAAGGATTTTACCTTTACACCGGATGCTAGCTGGAAGCCGAAACAACTACACTTAGCTGCATTTGTAGCTTATAACGGTACTGTGGCAGCCAATCAAAAAGAAATCTTGAACACGGAAGAAATTGCCCTGAAAAATGTAAATCCTTTAGCAGTTCATGAAACTTCGAGCATCACTGTAAATAATGTATTCCCTAATCCAGCTTCCATTAATGATGTGGTCAAGGTGGAGTATAATTTATTGCAATCCGGAACTGTTGACCTCCGGGTGATGAATATGCTCGGCCAGGTGGTCGCTCATCCTTACCATAGCTATGAAGTTAGCGGCACCCATACAGCACCTTTCCGCGCGTCCGATCTTGGACTAGCAGCCGGCAACTATATGGTAGAAATTAGCACAGAAGCCGGAAGAAAGGTGATGCCGCTTACCTTGAAATAATGGATAATTCCGTCAGAAATTTTTGAGACTGTCTTGCAAGGGCAGTCTCTTTTTTTTTAGACAAACAAGCCATTCTTTTGGGCGCCCGAGCACGCTTTCCGCTTCAATCTTTCCGCCCTTCGGGAACGGAAAATATTTTCGCTGCAATCGTTGGCGCGATTCTTTTACATAAACAAACTCCATTGCTCAGTTAATTTTGTAGTATGATAGATGACGAATTTGAAGACCAAGATGAAGACCTTAACGAAGAGCAGGAAGAAGGTAGTGAAGTCGGAAAACGGGAAAAGCTCCATCTCGTCGTGGATAAACGACAGGAGCCGTTGCGGGTGGATAAGTTTATCATGAATCGCCTGGAGGGAGCGACGAGAAATAAAATTCAACAAGGTATTGACGAAGGCTATATTTTGGTAAATGAACAGCCGACGAAGGCAAATTATAAGATTCGTCCGGGTGATATCATAGTTGTTTACGACAACCGTCCACCGGATTTTTCGGAAATTATTCCGGAAGAGCTTCCGCTAAATATCATTTATGAAGATGAAGATCTGCTCGTCCTGAATAAACCTGCCGGAATGGTAGTGCACCCAGGAAGTGGCAATTATTCCGGCACGCTAGTCAATGGACTTGCCTGGTATTTGCAGCAAAAGGGCGAATTGGATCAACTCCCCCGCGTGGGCTTAGTTCATCGGATTGATAAAGACACCACCGGCCTTCTTTTAATAGCAAAGACAGCCGACGCTATGCAGCAGCTAGCTGCCCAATTCAAAAAGCATACCGTGCACCGGCGCTATGTAGCGTTAGTATGGGGAGATATGGATGACGACTCCGGTACTGTAGTCGCGCATGTTGGCCGGCATGAACGTTTTCGTAAAAAATTTGCCGCTTATCCCGACGGGGAACAGGGCAAGGAAGCCATTACGCACTACAAAGTCTTGGAGCGTTTTGGCTATGTCACCCTATTGGAACTGCAACTCGAGACAGGGCGAACCCACCAAATACGGGTGCACATGCAAAGTATCGGGCATCCTCTATTCGGAGATACTACCTATGGTGGCGATCGAATAGTCAAGGGAACTGTTTTCAGCAAGTACAAACAGTTTGTGGAAAACACCTTTTCCATCATCCCGCGCCAAAGCCTTCATGCCAAAGAATTAGGGTTTATTCACCCCACAAGCGGAGCAAAGATGATGTTCACTTCAGCACTTCCCGATGATCTAGAAGAGGCGCTTGCCCGATGGCGTCAATATACTCAGCATACCAGACTGAATCAGCTATAAACTTGATCCTCAGAGCCTAGTCGGTAAATTGCGCTTTTTTTGAGGTGTTAAAATGCTAAATAAAAAGGAAGAATTATTGGACTAAAGCCCGATTCCTGTATCTTTGGCCTCATTCATTGTTTTTAAAATTTTGGTTATGGCACTGCTTCAAATTACTCCTCAAATGTTGATACACCTACCGGGTGGGGACCAAATGGTTTGGTTGCTATTAGCGGTAGTTATTTTCTTTGGTGGTCGGAAAATACCGGAATTGG
>JAFDYA010000025.1 GCA_018267675.1 Bacteroidota bacterium | reverse complement strand
TAAGTTGCACTCCAGGTCATGTGCGTTACTTCGTATTTTCCAGGCGCCGGAAAGGTATGGAGTGGATTTTGAGTGGTACTGTTTGGACTACCATCACTAAATGTCCAGAGGTGCGTCGTGGCTCCTGTTGATATATCGATCATCTGAGCGTCAAGGCTTGGCCAGCAAAATAGAGAGTCTCTGAAATTGGCATCAGAGGGAAGTACAGTAATCCAATTTGGTCGGAAAACAGTATCGATACAACCATTATAGTCAGAAGCCAGAAGAACGTAATAGGTTCCCGGGAATTTGAATTTGTAGTCTCCATTGAACTCATCCGTTTTTTCAGAAGGGCTGTAATACCAATGAAAACGAACAGTAGTATCCTGTGTGGTGTTGATAAATCTGACCAATTGTTGCGGGCAAACAGTATCTGGGCCACCAAGGAAACTTGGTTTAATCTTTGTGCCACCACCGTATTGAATGTAATCCGTGAACTTGCATCCATTTGATGTAGTTACCGTGATTTTTGCAGTATGGACACCCGCGGTGGTTACAGCGCGTAATGGAGTAGAATCGGAAGAAGTTTGCGTTGAATCAAAATCAAATTCCCAATGCCATGAGACGATCTTAAAGGGGTAGGGACCCCAAGGAACATTGTGATACCGATAAGGTATAGAAGTGACAAGGTAAGTTCGGAGATGAGTAGTATAGGGTACACAGCCTGAACTGGTATCTGAAGTGGTCTGAATCAAGTAGTCATAGACCAGTATTTCGTTATTCTTGAAAGTGTCTGTACAGCCCGTCGGCGCCGTAGCAATGATGGTGGCTGAATCCCAAAGACTAAGAGGATAATAGTGTGTAACCGTACTTCCGTTGGCCGTGCCACCCGACTGAAAACTCCAGGTATAAGTTGTGCCAGGGATGGAACTATGTCCTTTAAAAGTAACCGTAGAAGGCGTGTGGCATGGCGTGTCGTAGGTAATCCAAGAAACCGGTCTTGGATGAATAGTTATTGATTGTCGAATAGTATCGGCGCAGCCACTATCGTTAGATACCAAGGTTACCGAATACACTCCGGGAGTAGTATAAACGTGACTTATCGGACTACCACTTACCAGACCGGAGCCATCACCAAAATCCCAGGTACTTCCACTGTTTCCGGGAGTCGTGTTGCTAAAGCTGACACTAGATGAGTCACATCCACTTGCCGGCCCGGACATTCGCGCATTATTGGTACGAGTTCGTATGTAATTCCGTTTTACCACAGAATCTTTGCAACCATTCGCGTCGGTCATGTAGAGCACCACATCAAAGGCACCGGCTGTATAATAAGTATGGCTAGGATTGGCGCCAGTCGCGGTTCCTAAGTCGCCAAATGTCCAGCCCAATGTGAAAGGGCCATTGCCGGTTACCGTATTGGTGAAGGATACATTGGCCGGTAAATTGCAGTTATTTACAGTGCTCGTAGTAATACTGCCTTTTGGACGAGCATTTACCGTGACATTGTTGGGAGAAATATGGGTAGTTGCACAACCTTTACTATTGGTCACCGTTACTTTCGGAGTAAAGGTGCTCACTGTGGAGGAGGTGGCAGAATACAGATGACTTGGCGAAGTGGAACTACTACTCATCCCATCACCGAAATCCCAATAATAAGTGACCGAACCAGAAACTCCTGCTGTGACCGAAGGACTAAAGTTTACATTGTAAGGATCGCAACCAGTATTTGGGGTAAAAGAAATACTTACCGTAGGAGCAGGGTAGATATTCACAGTTTTTGAAACCGTTTTTGATCCGAATGAACCGGTAACAGTTAGTGTGACAGTATATGTTCCTGCGGTAGTATATGTAGTTGATGGGTTAGTTAGTGTGGACGCGGGTGCTCCATTTCCAAAATTCCAGGAGCAAGAAGTATAGCTGCCGGTGGTCGTGTTGCTAAAACTAACTACCTGTGGGGCGCAGCCACTATTCGGAGAAAAGCTAAAATTTGGACTTACTTGGGCATGACCATTTGTGGCCAATAAAAGGCAACTAATTAGCAGTGTCCAAAATTTTAGGGGTTTAATAGTTTTCAAAATTTCGGTTGGTTTTATTCTCTGAATAGACGGATTAAATTACAAATTGGTTTGGTGATTCTTAACTTTTTTATTCCAACCCAACAATAGTTTAGTTATTTTGTACTACTTTTTACTGCCCAGCGCGTCTAGGTTTTTCAATTTTTCTGAGGAAAAACCGAATTAAGGTACTTATCAGTAGGGTATTGCAGTACTTTCGCAAAGCCTTTTCCGAATCTAAAGGGCGCAAATAGCTTTATGAAATTGCGCGAATTGAAAGATAAGTTTCGTCCCAGCGAAATGAAGTCGCTTTTTACCCGATCTGTATCATCACCTGAAGTAGTGGTACTGCATGCTTCGGATAAGGCAAAGATTATCGAAGATTTGCCGCTAGAGGAGGCCTTGCGGGCGTTTGCAGATTTGGGAGATGAGCAGGTCGAAGTATTTTCCTATCTAGAAATTGTCCGGCAGCGGGAATTAATTGATGAACTACCCGTGGCGCGGGTTTCAGCCATTTTGAATGGGCTTTCATCAGACGATCGGACTACCCTTTTCGCAAGCTTTAGTGACGAAGAATTACCGCGCTATCTCGCCTTTCTGAATCATGAAAACAAGGGCGAAACCAACGAATTGTTGGACTATCCGGAGAAGAGTATCGCCACGCTGGTACACACCAGTTTCGTAACCGTGAGGGAGGATATGAGTGTTGCGGATGCCATCCTGCATCTTCGAAAAAACATTAAGGACAATGAAGCAGCGGATGCGTTTTTCGTAGTAGATAAAGAAGGACGATTGATTGATGATATTCCCGTGCGGAAGCTAGTCTTGTCGGAGCCGGAATTGAAGATTCATGAAATCATGGACGGCTTCTTTGTGTCGCTTTCTATTACCGACTCCAAGCAGGATGCGGTGGAAAAATTCATGGAGTACGACCGGATTATTTTGCCGGTAGTGGACGAGGAGGAAAAGATGATGGGTGTGGTCACTGTGGATGACGTGATGGACGTGGCCGAAGAACGCGACACACGCGAAATGCAACAGTTTGGTGGTATGGAATCTTTGGATGTACCCTACGTGGATACTCCCTTTGCTCGGCTGATTCAAAAAAGAGCCGGTTGGCTCATCATACTTTTTATCAGTGAAATGCTTACAGCTTCGGCAATGGGCTATTTCAGTGCAGAGATAGAGAAAGCAGTGGTTTTGGCCTTGTTCGTTCCCTTGATTATTTCTTCCGGCGGTAATAGTGGTTCTCAGGCAGCAACACTCATTATCCGGGCTATGGCATTGAAAGAATTGAGCATTCGGGACTGGTGGTATGTGATGCGGCGGGAAGTACTGTCCGGCCTCACTTTGGGGCTTATTCTTGGTATTATTGGTTTCTTACGTATTGCCGCTTGGCAATCATTGGGATGGTACAATTACGGCGCCGATTGGTTATTGCTTGCGATAACTGTTGCTTTTTCTCTAGTAGGTGTGGTGATGTGGGGGACGTTAAGCGGCTCAATGATCCCTATAATCTTGAAAAAATGTCGACTAGATCCAGCTACATCTTCCGCTCCTTTTGTGGCAACACTCGTGGACGTTACCGGCTTGATCATTTATTTCAGTATTGCTGCCACACTCCTGCATGGCTCTCTTTTGTGATTTTGATCTTTCTTTTGGAATGAAGTTTTGTTTTCTTGCTTTCTGCTTTCTTTGCTTTTTTCAGTCGGGGCGCGCACAAGGATCCGCTTCCGATTTTAGGAAACTAAAAGAGGGGGACATTCTCTTCCAGCACATTCCTTGCGGTGATCTTTGCCAAGCCATCGTGGAGACAACACCCTGCCAAGCGGGGCTACCCTTCAATCATTGTGGTATCGTAGCAAAAGCAAATAAGGAGTGGGTGGTGGTTGAAGCCATTGGCAAACAAGTAAAAGTTACCCCCTTGCACTTATTCTTTGCGCGGGATACCTCTCAAAGGCAATACTTGGGTCGCCTGCATTGGTCCAAACGTGCATTAAAACAATCCGTAGAAGCCGCGAAAAATTATATCGGTCGGCCTTATGATGACCAGTTCCTTCCCGGCGATGCTGCTTTGTATTGCTCGGAGTTGGTCTATGATTGTTATAAAGAAAAAAGCCGACCAGTTTTTTCCCTGCAACCGATGACGTTTAAATCGCCCCATACCGGAAAGACCTATCCCGCTTGGACGGAATACTACCAACATCTAGGAGCACCAATACCCGAAGGCTTGCCCGGTATCAACCCTTGTGCAATTGCCAATAACACCAAGCTGCATTTGTTCTTTATTGATAAAGCAAGCCTGAAGCTATAGTGGGGGCCTTAGTTTAAGTAATGAAATTGTAGAAATTTTCCCTGAATTAATATTAGTGTTACAAGTATGTGGATTTGTACCTATCTTCAACTATCATTCCAAGGCTGAATTCAGCGCCGGAATGGAATAAAGCAAACTTGTAAGGTGGTTATTATACATTAGCAGGTAGTAACTTTTGGTAGGTAGATTTATTTTGTGTTATTTTTTGTATTGTGCCAACTCGTTTTTACTTTAACATGTTATTCGATTTTTAGTGTACATAGGATTAAGGTGCATTGATATTTTGTGATTTGTTATGCAAAAACATGAAAATTTATCTTGTATGGTGAAATTTGTATTCTTTATAGTATGTGGCGTAATTGTGATTTCGAAGAGCTACGCACAATTGCCTACTTGTGATAAGATATATGTCAAAAGTTTAAAATTTAATAGTTGGGATATCTACACAGTTGACCCGTTTGCACCTTTATCATCATTAAATCCAAAATTGAATTCTTGTTCTCCAAATGGCAGTATTGGAGGATTTGGTTTGGCAGTTTCCCCACATCTAGGAACTTCGGATTCAAGACTTACATTTTATAGCATTAATTTTTTTACTCACGAATATGTTT
>JAFDYA010000024.1 GCA_018267675.1 Bacteroidota bacterium | reverse complement strand
GCCGGCAACCGCGTGATACAAGATATCAATACCAACGGAGTGAGTGGCGCTACCCAGCCGGATATTGTATTGGCCAACTCCCCCGATCCCAATGGGAATCCGGGCTACCAAGCCCTCATCGTTTATGTCATACCCAATAGTTCCACATCCGCCGATGGTACCGCTTGGCTGGAGATCTATGATATAAATAATATCGGCACACCGGCTATCAGCCTAAGCCAGCGCAGCAGAACATCTTTGAGTTTCACCTGCAACGGCTACCCGCATATAGATATGTGGAGCGATGCACAAAACCTGACAAATGGCCTACCGACCATGACTGATTTTGAAATCGTATGGGCGGATGGAATAAAAGGGACATTGATGGGCAGTAGCGGAACAGTGAATTTAGGGAACATGCCGCCAGTATCATTGCCGACTACCTCTGCGGCGGATACGAACGTATATATGCCGGATGTGGCATGTGTTATCAGTAACGATCCGGTGCAAGGCGGCGCAACAAGCCGCCAAATAGAATTGGCCTACGGAAATGGGGTTAACGACATCAAAGTACGCACCATAATTGCAGCCAATGTGATCCACGAAGAAATGCAGGAAAGCGGTGGTAGCTGGACAAGCACTTCGGGGCCAAGTACTTTAGCTACCTACCGGCCATTTGCCCCGCGCATAGAAGCGATGAGTCAATGGGTAAGTGGTTCATCAGATGCCAAATGGCAGATTGCAGTAACGAATATGACCAATCAGGATGTGCGAGGTTATAACAATCTAGCCAATGCTAATTTGTCCTCATTTACCTATTCGCCACCGATTACAAATCCCATTTTTCAAGCAGCCTGTGTGGCAGCCGGCGTGGGGCCGTATTGGAACAGCACTAATATTGGCAATAGACAATATACTGCCGGATATTACCCTTGGGGCACCCCCAACAATTTCAGCCGTGATATCAGCGTAGCTACTGGTGGGATCATCACATCGGCACCTTATGTGATCAACGATATTACGCAGCCTGTGGAGAATTGGTGGGATAACAATCAAAGCCTCTCCCTATCCAATAGCTCCAATAGTGGCCGAGATTTGTTGGCAGCTTGGTCAGATACCTTGGGTATTGTATATAAATATAGCAGCACGAATACCGGCACCACTTGGCGGATCCTACCCAAGGCTCAGGCCGGAACAATGACTGTGTTCCCGAACCCCATGCAGGAAACATTGTACCTAAACGCTACAGAAACCGGCACCCAATATTCCATACAGAATGCAGCCGGGAACTTGCTGCAATCCGGCAAGAACATAGAAGCGAAGGGCATAGATATAAGTCGGCTACCGGCAGGAAGCTATATCCTGCGTACACAAGAAGCTAATGGCAGTACTAATCAAAATAAATTTATTAAAAAATGAGTTTTACTATGAAATCATTCTCAATATTTTGCCTCTTGTTTTTGAGCCTAGCCGGCCTGAATGCACAAACGATAAAGCCAGCATATGAAATACATATTCCAGCAGTGCTTACAGGAACAGTAAATAATGGGGATTCCGTAATGATTCAATGTATCTATCCAACAAATGTTTTTCCCACTATGCCGGAAATCCCTATTCGCTCTATATATATTGGCAATGATCGAAATTACAACATATACAAACGAACTCTTAATGGCTTTAGCATAAAGATGGGCTATACTACAGATACAGGATTTGTACGGATACCGGATCAAGGCTTGAATATTGGTAGATACTTGCCTAAAAAGAACCTAACGGAAGTGTTTTATATGCCCACAATCACGTTGATGTTAGATTCGACGCCAACAAAATGGCTTCGCTTTCCACTCAACAAGGCGACCTTTCCTTTTCATAAGAATAGTAAATTAGTGCTGGAAATCTATAACCCAGATCCCAAAAATATTGGGGATCTTCAATTTGAAACATGTAAAGATTCTGTATTGGAAGTAATACGTACAAAGAATAATAATTTTACAAATCTAAACTTGGATACGCTATATGGTGTATTTTTCTATAGCGCAAGAGGGTTCGCTACGCAAATTGGCTTCAATGATACACTTACGAATTCAGGGGTAGCGGGTACCAATACCTTGCCGGAGTTTTATACCTATCCCAATCCGGGTGATGGCCGGTTTACGATTAGTTTTGAGAGTAGGCAAGTTAGCGAGCCGATAAAGATGCGGATTACAGACATCAGCGGTCAGGAGCTATGGCATAAGGAAGATGAGCAACCCAATACGGGCTTATACTTGGTGAGTGCTGATATTAGTAATCAGCCGGCAGGGGTGTATATTTTGGAAGTACGCCAAGGCAGCTCCCGTGCGGTGCAGCGCTTAGTGATCCGTTGAGGCCTGAGGGTGAGCACAGAAGCGGCGCACCATGGTGCGCCGCTTCTGTGTTAGGTGCCGCTCCGCGGCGTCACTTGGTTGGTATGTGCGCGGTACAGAGTAGTCAATCTAGTACAACAAATTGCGGCTCGGAGGGGGCTTCCTTTAAAGGGTTTATTCCAAGGGGCACTTGGGATAGCTATCCAATGGTATCTAGTAGAGGATGTTCCCCTGAAAAGGATATTGGGAGGGGAGAATTGGTGTATTTTTTTGAGGGCTGCCACGACATCGGTATGTGCTTGGTAAAATCGGCTATCAGTTTTGCTTGAGGAAAAAGCAGCGTAATATTGGAAGAGCTGGCGGCGCTTCGCGCCGCCAGCAGTGTTCTTACCCCATTTTGGCGGGCTGCAAGTGAAAAACATCCATAGTGCTGCTTGATTAAAACGAAATTGGAGTTTGAAGGTACGGGCGGCACTTCGCGCCGCCCGTAGTCGTCTTCAACATTCATTCCCTTTCCGTCATTCCGAGAACTTTGACCGAAGCTATCCATTATGAACTCCGAACTGGATGGCTTCGTACCTCGCCATGACGAACCAAGCCGACTATTATTGCCAGTGAATACGAGCCTCCTTTCCGTCATTGCGAGGAGGCACGACGAAGCAATCCAGTCGCTTTGTGCTTCCTTTTCCGTCATTGCGAGGGTTTTGCCCGAAGCAATCCAGTGCTATAACCCCAAAAGGTCATTATGATTTAATTGAGCTGGAATCTGGAAGAATTTTTGAAGTGCCAAGTTCTCGGTAGAGCATATGCTTTTTGTATTAGCCCTGCCATATTGGCTCCAAGTATTGAGCCCTTGGGAGTGCAAGCTTGGGATTACGGCTCCCCAGCGCCAACGATTGTAGTGGAAATCTCCCCTCGACAAGCGATAGGACAAGCCCCCTCGACAAGCGATAGGACAAGCCCCCTCGACAAGCGATGGGACAGGCCCCTCAGCAAGTGAGGGGGCAGGATTTGTAGTCCCGCTAGGGCACAAATATTGCAACGGAAAGCGTGCCCGGGCGCCCAAATTTTTTGCATTGATGTGTTGAGATTTATTTGATGCAGGAAACAGGAACGTTTTCCTAGATTTTCTCCGAATTTTGACCAAACATTTGACTTATGGCAAAGCAGAAGATCATTATTGCAATTGACGGCTATTCGGCCTGCGGGAAGAGTACGCTAGCAAAGGCTTTGGCAAAAAAGTTGAACTATCATTTTATTGATAGTGGTGCCATGTACCGGGCTATCACGCTCTATTTTTTACGGGAGGGGGTGAGCCTCGGGGACGAACAGGCTATAGGCCAAGCATTAGACCATGTAAAGCTCTCTTTTGAGAATAATCAGCGGACAGGTGATAGTGAGATTTTGCTGAATGGCGAAAACGTGGCGCGTGCTATTCGAGATATGCTTGTTGCGGAGAAAGTGAGTGAGGTGGCGGCAATCAAGGCGGTGCGCCAAGCGGCGGTGGCGCAACAACAGTTGATGGGAAAACGGCGGGGCATCGTGATGGATGGTCGGGATATAGGTACTGTGGTGTTTCCGGATGCTGAGTTGAAAATCTTTATGACGGCTGACCCGGCAATCAGGGTGAAGCGTCGATTTGAGGAGCAATATGAAAAGGATCCGGCGATAACAATTGAGGAGATTAAAGCGAATCTGGAACTTCGGGATTATATCGACTCCAATAGGGAGGAGAGCCCGCTACGCAAGGCAAAGGATGCGATAGTGTTAGATAATAGCAGCCTGACCCGTGCGGAACAATTGGATAAAGTATTGGCCTGGGTGAAGGAACTGCAACAGCCGGCTACTGCATAAGTTGCCCGATCCTTGTTTCTCTTCGGCGTTCTTTGTAGGTATGCTTTGTAGCCAATCGGCGATTTCAGAATTGGGGGTTCTGCTAACTTGCGGGCTATGACGAATGCGGAACTAGCAAAACCATTGGCGCTTTACGGCAAACTACTCGAGGTACATGGAGAGAATTCTTTTAAAGCCAAGAACTACGCAACTGCCGCCTATTCTTTGGAGCATTTGTCGGCTTCTGTGGCCGATATGGATGAAGCAACACTCTATCAACAACGTGGGATAGGCCGAAGTAGTGGAGAAAAAATCATAGAGATCTTGCAAACCGGCCAGTTGGGTGTGTTGGTTGATTTATTAGCTCAAACCCCTGAAGGTGTCCTGGAGTTGTTGTCCATCAAGGGACTTGGGCCGAAGAAGATACATGCGATTTGGAAGTTGCTTGGTGTAGAAACGGTAGGTGAATTGGAATATGCCTGCTTGGAGAATCGACTGGTAGCACTCAGTGGTTTTGGGGCAAAGACGCAACAAAGCATCCTGGATAATATTGCGTTCTACCGCGCTAGTCAAGGCTTTCATCTTTGGGGCGTAGTAGAAGGAGCGGCTATTAGTGCACTGGAAAGCTTGCGACGGGCTTTCCCGGCGAATAGATTTGAATTCTACGGAGATTTTAAGCGCCACTTGCCTGTGGTGAACGGGATAGAAATCCTGACAGATACGCCCCTGCCGTTTTTGCGGAAGAAGCTGGGAGCCGCTGCGGGCTTGGTGCCTAGCGAAGATGATACGCAGTTTCTTCGTTTTGAAAGTGCCAACAATCCCAGCCTTCAAATTCAGTCTTGTCCGCCAATTGATTTTGCTAGAACCTTGTTTCAGGCCAGTGCCGCTACTGAATTTTTGGAAGCTTTTAGGAAGGACTATGTGTTACCGGAAGCGGTAGCAAGTGAAGAAGAGCTTTTTGAGCGAAATGGACTAGCGTTTATTCCTTCATTTTATCGAGAGTCAGCCTTCAGCCTGGCTTTGGCCAAAAATGGGCAGTTGCCGAGTTTTATCCAGCCCGGGGATATCCGGGGGATGATACATAATCACAGTACCTACAGCGATGGAGCCAATACCTTGGAAGAAATGGCAAAAGGCGCGCGAGATGCCGGTTATGAATATCTAGTCATTTCCGACCACTCCCAGTCGGCAGCCTATGCCGGAGGCCTGCGCCCGGAGCGGGTCTTGCAGCAACATGAGGAAATTGATCGGCTCAATGAACAATTGGCTCCCTTCAAGATTTTTAAGAGTATAGAGTCAGACATCCTTAATGACGGGTCGCTGGACTATGAAGATGATTTCTTGCAACGGTTTGACCTGGTGATTGCTTCGGTGCATAGCAACTTAGGAATGACGGAGGAAAAGGCGATGGAGCGCTTACTCCGCGCGGTTGCCCATCCTGCAACGCGGATTTTGGGGCATCCGAGTGGGCGCTTGCTCCTAAGCCGGAAGGGTTATCCTTTAGACTATCGTCGCTTGATTGAGGCTTGTGCGGAGCACAAAGTGGTGCTCGAAATCAATGCGAATCCGCGCCGCTTGGATCTGGACTGGACGTGGATACCCTATGCCTTGGAATGTGGTGTCCTGCTTTCTATCAATCCGGACGCACACCGCTTGAGCGGCTATGATGACTGTCGCTTTGGCGTGATGGCCGCACAAAAAGGTGGGCTCACTGCTGCACAGAATTTGAGTAGTTTTACAAGGATAGAATTGGAGGATTGGCTGCGGCGTTCAGGAAAATAGTTACACACTTTGGTACGGAGTAGCTGCCATTTTTTTAACAAGCACCATCCAACGCATTCACTAAAAATTTCGTCTTTTTGACTATGCATGTTCTACGCCCTTTCTTGCTGGTGCTATATTTGGCTATACTCGGCACCTGTCCGCTTTTTGCGCAGTCGGATACGGGGAGAGGCCCCAAGTTTTTGTTTACAGAGACGAAGTACAATTTTGATACCGTGAGTAATGATTCGGCTTTATTTTGTCGTTTTGAATTTCAGAACTCAGGCACCGAAGCGCTCGAGATATATAGTGCGGAGCCTACTTGCCCTTGTATGAAGCTGGACTGGAGTAGAGGTTCAGTTGCTGTTGGGGCCAAGGGTTGGTTGACGGTTTCCGTGGCACCAAATATGCTGGAGGGGCGTTTTAATAAAGGGGTGTTTATCCATTCCAACGCAATCAATAATGATCCTTATTTGAATGCCTTTCAGCTTCGGATTTTGGGAGTCGTGGGGGAAAAGCTGAAGCAGGAGCCGGTGAAGGCAAGAAAGAAGCGTAAAATTAGAGGGTAAGGAAGTGTATATTTTCAACGTCTTTGCGCCGAACTTCGCGAGGTGTCTGTACCTGTACTTCTGCTCACGCCGCCATTCACCCAGCTGAATACGCCTTACCCTGCAACCGCCTATCTCAAAGGCTTTTTAAGTACAAAGGGTATTCGCTCCTTTCAAGCAGACTTGGGCATTGAAGTTACTCTGGCACTGTTTAAGCCATCGACACTTACTAGAGTGTTTGAACGAATAGCTCCATCCGGAAATTGGTCGGAGAATGCACGGCGGATCCTACAATTGCAAGACAGATACATAGATACGGTAGCCGCCGTCATTCAGTTTTTACAGGGGAAAAACCCTACCCTAGCGCATCGGATTGCCCAACGCAATTTTTTGCCCGAGGCCGCTCGATTTGCACAATTGGACAATCTGAATCTTGCCTTTGGCAGTATGGGCATTCAAGATAGAGCGAAGCATTTGGCAACCTTATACCTGGAGGACTTGTCTGATCTTTTTCAGGAATGCTTGGACCCTCATTTTGGGTTTTCCCGGTATGCGGAGCGTCTTGCGCGCTCTGCCAATTCATTTGATGACTTGTATGAAGCCTTGCTTGCTCCGCCAAGCCTTATCGATGAATTGCTTTTTGAAATTTTAGAAGCAAAACTACAACGCTTGCAACCCAAGCTGGTGGCACTGTCCGTGCCGTTCCCCGGAAATTTGTTTTCTGGCTTGCGCTGTGGTCAGTACATAAAGCAACACCATCCGGATATTCGGGTGGCCATGGGTGGTGGTTATCCCAATACGGAGCTGCGCTCTTTGGCGGAGCCCCGCGTATTTGACTTCCTGGACTTTGTCACGATAGATGATGGCGAAGCACCCTTGGAGAATATCCTACATCATCTTCATGGCCACTTGGCCATCCCGGAACTGAAACGGACGTTTATCCGGCAGCAGGATCAAGTCATTTTTGTAAATAATGCACAATGCCAGGACTACCGCCAGGGCGAGGTTGGTACGCCGGATTATGACGACTTACTGCTCAATGACTATATCGGTGCTATTGAAATCACCAATCCGATGCACAGCCTTTGGAGTGATGGCCGCTGGAATAAGCTGACAATGGCGCATGGTTGCTACTGGGGCAAGTGTACTTTTTGCGATATTTCATTGCCCTATATTGCCAACTACGAGCCGATAAGTGCTAGCCTTCTTGCTGATAGAATGCAGGAAATGATGGATAAGACGGGCACTTCGGGCTTTCACTTTGTGGATGAAGCTACACCACCCGCGCTGATGCGGGCACTGGCCTTAGAGCTTATCTCCAGGAAAATGGTGCTGAGCTGGTGGGCAAATATTCGGTTTGAAAAAGCCTTTACCCGAGACCTCTGCCAACTATTAAAAGCAAGCGGATGCATTGCTATTAGCGGTGGTCTGGAAGTAGCTTCCGATCGTTTGCTGGCACGAATCAAAAAGGGGATTACTGTGAGTCAAGTAGCGCGGGTCAACAAGCATTTTATGGAAGCCGGCATCATGGTACATGCCTATTTGATGTATGGCTTCCCTACACAGACTGCGCAAGAGACAATAGATTCGCTAGAGATGGTACGGCAAATGTTCCAGGCAGGCATTCTGCAGTCCGCCTATTGGCATCAGTTTGCCATGACTGCCCATGCGCCCATTGGCCTGAATCCGGAAGCGTTTGGTGTTGAAAAGGAGGATGCGGGCGTAGGGCTTTTTGCTAATAACGATTTGATACATCGTGACCCAACTGGAGCTGACCATGAGTCTTTTTCATTTGGACTTCGAAAGTCTTTGATTAATTACATGAACGGTATTGGTTTCGAAAAGCCCGTTCAGCAATGGTTTGAACATAAATGCCCCAAAACAACAATTGCGCCGGACTTTATCGTCAATGAATTGGTTGAGGCAGAATTTGCGAGTACTAAGCCCAATGCCAAATTGGTATTCCTCGGTACATTACCCAAGCTGGAGCAGATAACTAAGAGTAAAAAGGGGGCAAGCTGGGAGCTTGCTGCGCTGAGTTTTGAAACCATTCAACGAACAATTGCTATTAAGCTTCCGCTGCAACAAGGCGAATGGTTGTTCGGGATTTTACAGGAACTTGTTGGTGGGAAAAGTATGACTATGGCTGCTTTGAAAGATCGCTACCAACAGGCAGGCTTGGAGGATTTTGAATTGTTTTGGGATAATAAACCGATGGATAGTGCCTGGCGATTTGGCCTGCTGGTCTTGTAAGCCTGACTTGGAACAACAGTATGTTTCAGTTGGTCTTCTTAAAAGAATTTGGAGGGGAGCGGTATAGTATTAGTCATGACTTAAAAGAGCGCACAATGAACTTAGACCTACTTCGGGAATACTGCCTGAGCAAGAAGGGAACAACAGAAGAAATACTTTGGGGGGAGCACTTAGTGTTCAAAGTAGCGGGTAAAATGTTTTGTATCACCAGTCTTGACGATGCTACGGATACTGCGTTCAAAGTGATCGATGAGGATTTTGAACGTTTGCCAGAAACCGGAATTTATCTACCTGCACCGCACTTACAACGTGCCAAATGGGTCAAAGTGCTCCAGCCGGAGCGGGTTAAACTTACGGAATGGAAGGAGCGGATAGAAACGTCTTACCAACTTGTGAAGGCGAAACTTCCTAAAAAAATTAGGACACTCTTAGACGAATGAGCTAAAGATATCGGAGCATTTCCTCCAATAGTGTTCTGTCATTGCTCAGACGGGGCACCTTGTGTTGCCCACCCAACTTTCCCTTCTCCTTGAGCCATCGGTTGAAACCGCCTTTCGGCATTTGATGCACGATGGGGAAGCGAAGCGCGATGTCCTTATTCCGTTTTGCCTCATAGTCGGAGTTGATCGCTTGGAGTCGCTTGTCCATTAGTTCCGTAAAATGGTGCAAGGGCACCGGCAAATGATCAAATTCAATGATCCATTCGTGTGCCCCGTTGCTGGAGCCGGTCATATAGACTGGAGCGGCTGAATAGTCGTTGACCACGGCGCCGGTTTGTGCACAAGCAAAGGCAATGGCGGAGTCAGCATTGTCCACAATCACTTCCTCTCCAAATGCATTCATAAAATGCTTTAGTCTACCGCTCACTTTGATTCGGTAAGGCGTTAGGCAAGTAAACTGTATGGTATCTCCTACCAAGTAGCGCCATAGTCCGGCATTTGTAGAAATGATGAGGGCGTAATTTTTCCCAATTTCAACTTCCGCAAGTGTAAGCGTTTTGGGTTGAACGCTTCCATATTCTTCCACCGGCATAAACTCATAGAAAATGCCATGAGCCAGCATGAGCAGCATGCCTTCTTCGTTCAGATCATCGGAAGCCGCAAAAAAGCCTTCAGACGCATTATAGGTCTCTGTATAATGCATCAAGCTGGAGGGAATGAATTGTTGGAATTGTTGCCGGTAGGGTGTGAAGCTGACGCCTCCATGGATGTACAATTCTAGATTGGGCCAGACATCTTGAAGGTTTTGGGTTCCAGCAATTTCAAAAATCCGCTTGATGAGAATGGTGGTCCAAGTAGGGACGCCGGCAATGATGGTTACATTTTCCTGCATGGTAGCATGAGCCATCATTTCTATCTTCTCTTCCCAATCATCCATAAGGGCAATGGACAAGTCCGGCGTGCGGAGCACTTGGCCTGCAATAGGCATATTTTGCATCATCACAGCACTAAGGTCGCCATAGTAAGAGTCGGGGCTCAATTGATTGATTTGATGAGAGCCACCAATCACTAGGCCTTTTCCGCTCATTAATTTACTGTCCGGAAACTGGCGGAAGTACAAGGCCAATACATCCCGCCCACTCCGGAAATGGTTTTCGTCTAAGGACTCTTTAGAAACCGGGATAAACTTACTCTTGTCGCTTGTCGTGCCGCTACTCTTGGCAAACCAAGTAATTTCAGAAGGCCAAAGGATATTCTGTTCGCCTTCCATGATTCGTTGGATATAAGGCTTCAGGCCTTCATAATCGCTTATGGGTACTGCTTTCTGAAAGTCGGAAATTTTGTTGAAAGAGTCATAGTCGTAGTGCTTTCCCCATTCGGTAAAACGAGCAGAGCCAATCAAAGAATGAAACTCCTTGAGTTGTGCATCTATCGGGGAGCCCATGAAATTCTCAATCGCACTTTGGCGCAAGCGCATGAATCCTTTGAGTGCCGGTGATAGTAGTCCCATTCCGCAATAAAAATAAGCTGTAGTTTATGAAATTTATAGACGCTTAGGAATCCTTTTCTTTACCTGCAGATTGGACTGTAGCGGCCTGTTGGGCTTCTGCGGCTGCGTCATGCAGTAGTTGTTTTCGGCGTAGGACAAAGTTTTGTCCAAGATACACAGCACGTACTTGTTCGTCGGAGGCCAATTCTTCAGCAGTGCCTGCTTTGAGGATTCTGCCTTCAAAAAGCAAATATGCCCTGTCCGTGATAGACAAGGTTTCTTGGACATTATGGTCTGTAATGAGAATACCGATATTCTTATACTTTAGACGAGCAACAATTGTTTGAATATCTTCAACGGCAATGGGGTCGATTCCTGCAAAGGGTTCATCCAGCAAGATAAACTTTGGATCTACTGCAAGGGCTCGGGCTATTTCTGTCCGCCGACGTTCACCACCACTAAGCACATCTCCCGGACTTTTACGCACATGGGTAAGTCGGAATTCTTCAAGTAGCGCATCTCGTTTATGGATTTGTTCGGCCTTAGTCAGTCGGGTCAATTGTAAAACCGCCATCAGATTGTCTTCTACACTAAGCTTCCGGAAGATAGATGCTTCCTGAGGCAAATAGCCAATGCCCATCCGGGCACGTTTATACATTGGGAGGCTGGTAATGTTTAAGTCGTCCAGATACACCTCGCCGGAATCGGGCTTTACCAAGCCAACAACCTGATAAAAAGAAGTAGTCTTCCCTGCTCCATTCGGCCCTAATAGTCCCACAATTTCGCCTTGAGCGACTTCAAAAGATACTTCGTTCACAACCGTGCGGCTACGGTAGCGCTTTACTAAGTTTTTGGTGTGGATACGCAAGGCACAAAAATAAGTCGGGAATGATTGAAAAATCCGAGTTGGCGTTTTCTGGTTAGGTAAATATTTTGAGCGGATTATCCCTTGCCGTTGTTGCTTTGCAGATGTTCCGGTACTTTTTTTTATGTTGTTTCGGTTGGCTTTTGCTCGCGGCATGTCGGCCAAGCGCCCCTCATCTAGTAGTCCCGGGCATTTATTACTGGAAGACGAGTTATCAACCTACCAAGTACGAGCGCCAAAAATGGGATAGTTGCGGCATTAAGCGCCTTTATCTCCATTGTTTTGATGTAGCCTGGGATAAGGGGCAACAAAAGCCAATACCAGTGGGCATTCTCCGGAACATTAAGCAGGAAAGACAGGCCATCATACCCGTGATATTTATCACCCAGGAGGTGATCAGGAACTTGAAGCCGGCGACTACTTCGGGACTAGCAACTAATATCAACAAATTATTGGAGGAACAATTTCAGGGGTTGAGTTTGGCAGCAGAAGTTCAAATGGACTGCGACTGGACAGAAAACAGCCGAGAAGCCTATTTCAGCCTACTTCGGCAGCTGCGTCAACAATCATTTTTCCGGTACAAAATACTAAGTGCGACGATCCGGATGCATCAATTGAAATATCGCTTGCGTTCCGGCATTCCTCCAGTAGATAAGGGCCTACTCATGTGTTATAATATGGGCGACTTGAAGAATCCGAACACTACAAATTCAATTATTGACCCGCCAGTTGCGAAGCGCTATTTGAAAGATTTGAAATCGTATCCGCTCCAACTGGATATTGCCTTGCCAATTTTCTCCTGGGTCTTGCAGTTTCGTCAGGGGCAGTTTTTGGGTATTCTTAGAGGGATGGCGCCGCAGGATATTCATACCGTCGCTCCACTGTTTAAGCAACAAAAGGAATCGTTGTATGCAGTCAATCGAGATACTGTTTTCATGGGCTATGACTTGCGACAGGGTGACGCACTTCGGACGGAACAAAGCCACCTAGAATCGGTAGAAAGGGTCGCACAGTTTGTTGCCAAAAACCTAGATCAGGATAGTCTTTCCGTAGTGCTCTTTTCTAGTGATAGTCTATCTTTAAGTAATTATTCTGCCCATGCGCTCCAAGCCCTTTTTAATAGTTTCCGTTAGTATCCTGATACTTGCCTTTCCAATCTACAAGATCGTACAAGCTTGTTCCGATGGGCCAAGTCCTTATGATTACTATCCCCAGTTTTTTAGTCCAAATGTGACCAATCAACCTAGTTTCATTCCCTTCCAATACACAGCCGAGCTAAAGTACTATGATGAATGGTATGACTTTACCAGCGATGAGTCCTTACCCGATGCCAATATTACTGCCTGGCGCAGCTTTACAGGCAATACGGTGTCGGTCGCAGACTTGGATTCGTTTATCTACAGCTTCTCTTGGCAGCAATTGAAGCGACTCTACGGCCAAACAGAAAAGGGTATTGCCACAATGGAAGCAAGCCCACTTAGTTTGAATGGATTTACGGCCTACATCAGGAAAAATAAAGACCTGGAAACCCTAGGCTACCTTATGTATGCCAAGCAATGTGAACCTTATGTTGCTATAGGGCAGGATGATTGGTCGGTACTCAATACTGATTCCGCGAAAATGGCAAGACTTCAGAAGAATGGGCAACAACTATATGCCGTTTGTAAAAAGGATTTTATAAAGGAACGCTATGCCTTTCAGATACTACGCTTAGCCTTTCAGCAGCATAAATACAAGGACGTATTGAAGCTTTATTCCGACATGATCGGTGACGAAAAGAAAGAGGGCTCCGATATTTTTGTACGAAGCCTGGCACTCAAAGCAGGTGCCTTGTTCCGCTTAAACCGTAGGCCGGAAGCAGCATATCTCTATTCCTTAGTTTTTGATAGGACGGTCAATAATAAGCGAAGTGCCTTTATTTCTTTCGACTGGGCCACGGGTAAGGATGTGGCTGATGTACTGCCCCTTTGCAAAACGAATCATGAACGGGCGGTACTCTATCTGATGGACGGCCTCCGTTGTTATGGTCAGGCGCTACCACAAATCAATGCAGCGTTTGCTGCAGACCCTGAAGTGGACGGCCTGGATGTACTCGTAACTCGGGAAATTAATAAAATTGAAGAGCGCTATCAAGCTCCTGCGTTACTCCGGCAACGCAATGTTCAGCCCTTGATTTGGTACTACGACTATTATTGGGTGTCAGATATTGATTCTGCTACGAAAGCTCAGATGGGTAACTGGCAAGCCTATGCTAGTCAGCTAAATGCCTTTTGTCAGAAAGCCGCCAAAGCCGGTAATGTGAGTCGGCCTGCTTTTTGGCAACTTTCGTCGGCATATCTATATTATGTACAAGGCCAGATGCCGGCAGCAAAGCAGTTCATTGCTCAGGCCAACAAGGGCGCGTTGACTAGTCAGGAACAAGAACTCCGCGATGCAATTACGGTATTGGTGACCATTAAAGAAGCCGGTAAAATGAATAGTACGACTGAGGCACAACTGCTCCCTCTATTGCAAAGTATGGAACAGCGGGGACTCACGAATTCTAGTACGACCAAAGTGTATCGTGATGTAATGGCTACCGCGCTTAGCTCCGCCTATCTACACAATGGCGATACCATGAAGGCTATTTTTTGCTTATCGAGACTCAATAGGACAAAGGACGGTCAGTTTGAAGCGGATCCGGATTTTATGGATCTGCCGGGTTCCTTGCTCAGCCGATTATCACCCCAGAAAATTGCAACAATCAGGGGGTTCCTTGCCGCTAAGAATAAAACTCCTTTTGAACAATGGCTCCTTCAAGGCAACTACTATACGCCGGAGGTATTGACCGATCTGGAAGCAACAAAGCAGCTAAGAAACTATCAGTTTGCCAAGGCTGCGAAACTCATGGAAACCTTGCCCAAGAATTTTTACACTAAAAACCTGCCGAATCCCTTTATTGCACCGGTCAAGGATATTATGGACCTTTGGTCGGAAGATACAAGTGACAACATATCTAAGCTCAAGTTTGCTCAGGAGATGCTGGAATTGTCAAAACGAACAGATCCCTCCGGCATGTTTGCCTTTGGCGAAGGCTTGTACAGCATGAGCTATTATGGCAAAGCTCACCAAGCATCGGTGTATTATAGGAGCACTTATGATGGTGCGGCCTATTTCGCGGGGCCGGATCGGGCCGCCATTCCCAGCGACCAGACGGAATATTATAGCTTGAACAAGGCAGAGCAAGTCTTTGTGCAGGTTGCTGCTCAAACAAAGGATCCCGAACTGAAAGCAAAAAGCCTGTGGATGGCGGCAAAATGTTGGCAAAAGTCCTGCCCCTCCCAAAGTACTTACAATGCATGGGATGATAAGGGGCCGGATGCATATTATAGTAACGCTTTGCTGAACCCCTACTTTCCTTTGTTTAGGATAGTAGCAAGCCAAAGTGAATATGGTAGGGAAGCACTACGAACCTGCGATTATCTAAAAGATTACTTGAAAAAGGGTAAGTAGCACTTTAGTTTCCAAACTTTGCCAAATTCTCTACACAAACATTACCAAGATTGGTGCAACTTGCAAGTCTTGTAGCCCATGCAGATTTTCCTATGGTTTCTTGCTGTCCTTAGCATTATTGGTGTTGGCCTATTGACCTATCGTGCCGACAAAAATCGGGTAGTGCCCTATCCTGCACTCACAGCAACTTTGCGTGCCTTGGTGTTGGCTTTGGTTTGGGCATTGTTATTGGCTCCAAATATTCAAATCGCAAAAACCGAAACGGAGCAACCTGTCATCGTCTTGCTACAAGATGCCTCAACTTCCATACCTGCCGCACTCAAAGGCGATACACTTAATTACGGAACAGCTACCCGAGCTCTGTTGCAGAAGCTGGGACAGAAATGCCGAGTCGTCACCTGGGGTTTTGGAAGTCATGTTGCGGCGGATAGCCCATTTCAATACCAACAACACAGTACAGACATCGCCGCCGCATTAGCGAATGTGCAGGATTACTACGGGAATCAGCATTTGGCTGGCGTTATACTTGCCAGCGACGGTAGGTATAATGCAGGCGTACATCCACTTTATCAAAATCTGGCACTTAAAGCCCCGGTCTATTCAATAGTTATTGGCGATACCTCATTGCCCATCGATTTGAAGCTGACACAGGTGTACGCCAACAAACGGGTAAATAAAGACGCTCAGATAGAAATACGCGCCGATATTGTGGCTACCCGTTGCCGAAATTATAGTGGTGAAGCACAATTATTGGAAGGGAATACTCGGCTGGCTGTTGCGCCAATCGCTATTACCTCAGATAAGTATGATCAACAACTAAGTTTTAGCATCAAGGCGGGGGCGGTTGGCTTGCATCATTATGTGATTGCAGTGCCCGCCGCAAAAGGGGAAACGCTAACTGCGAACAACAAGAAAGATGTATTTATAGAGGTGGTAGCGCAAAAGAAGAAGATTCTTATCGCATCAGCTGCGCCCCATCCCGATATTGCTGCAATTCGTAGCGCACTAGCCGAGACGGATAATTATAGTATCACCCTAAGCAATAGCATCCCTGAAGAATATGGAGCCTATGACATCATCATTCTTCATGGCTTGCCCAGGGCTGGTAGTACAATCGATTTGAAGAATAAATCTGTATGGTACCTACTCAGCCCAGAGTCCGGCCCGCTTCCTGAGGGGCTTGCAAGAGGTGCGTTGCAGCCTGCACTACAGCGCGATGCCTATGCTCAGCCGAATCCTTCATTCAATTATTTTAGACTACCGGAGGGGCTCCAATCAGTACTGGATAGAATGCCTCCTTTGAGTATTGCTTCCGGCAGCGTCACACCCGGCATCAACTCCCAAGTATTACTTACAGACAAAACAAATAATAGCCCCCTTTGGATGATTCAATCAGGGAGTGCGCCTAAAGCCCTGCTTCTCGGAGAAGGTTTGTGGCGCTGGCGATTCTACGAATATCGCTTCTTCCACAAACATACTGTGGTGGATGAGTTGATTCGCCAAACGGTTGCAACACTGTCCACAAACCTTCAGGATGCTCCATTCCGGGTATCCCTGCCCAAGTATGAGTGGACCGATGGGGAGCAAGTAAACCTTGATGCCTTTTTATTGAATACTGCAGGAGAGCAAGTCAATACTCCGGATGCAAGTATAGAAATAATCGACTCCTCGGGGGGAAAGCAAACCTATCCCCTTGAACGAAATGGAGCCAACTATCATTTGAATATAGGAAGTATGCCGGGAGGTAGTTATACTTATCATGCCTTCACAACATTCAATGGCAAAAAACTGGAAAGCTCCGGAGCTTTTATTGTACAACATACACCGATTGAAGCGCTGGAGTCCGGAGCAGATTTTCAACTCCTTTATCAGCTTGCAAAGAAATATGGAGGGAGCGCGGTGACCGCCCCTCAATTGGCGTCGCTCTATGACACAATTATTAGTAAGGGCCAAATCAAACCTTTGCTCCGAGAGCGTAGCAGTTCACTACCGTTGGTTGATTGGAAATGGTATTTCTTCCTCATCCTTTTAGTAGCCACAGCTGAATGGCTTTTGAGAAAATATTGGCTAGCCCAATAGTTGTTGTGTCGCCTTGGCATTACATTTGAAGAGTACTTGACTCATTCAAAACACATCAATAAATATGGAACCAAAAAGCATTTTAGGCTGGCTCATCTTGGGCTTGATCGCAGGGGTAATCGCCAAAGCCATTCATCCGGGGAAAGATGCCTCTGGCTGGATAAAATCAATCGTCATTGGCTTGGTCGGTTCTTTCGTCGGCGGCTTCATTGCCAATTCTATTCTGGGTTGGAATACGGCAGACTCTTGGTGGCAAACGCTTTTCGTTGCGGTTGGTGGCGCGGTTCTTTGCCTTTGGGCCTATGGAAAGATTAAGAAGAAGTAACAATCACGTGCGGATTTTAGTAGCATTTCCATGCGGCAAATAGGAAATTGCAATGATTGAGTGCTGAGCAGTGGAACTTTCGTTTTCGGATTTCTCTTGAAGTAAGTATTTTGACCAATGCCGACTCGTAATTTTGACCAATCAATCAAATACTTAATCGGTCAGTATCAATCCTTGTGATGCGTAGATTTCCCCTGCTTGCGTTGCTTCTTTTCAGTCTCTTTTTCAGTAATATTACTGCTCGTGTTCAGGCACAATCCCTTCGTGCATTAAAGCATGAGATTGCAACTCTTTGTTCGCCTACCATGGCCGGTAGAGGCTATGTAGCTAAAGGGGCTGAACGCGCGGCTCGGCATATTGCTCGTCGGTTTCGGGAGATGGGGCTTCAGCCCTTAGCCGCAGATTCGAGCTATTTCCAACCCTATACCTTTCCGGTGGTCAGCTTCCCGGACTCTGTTTTAGTTAGTATTAAAGATGATGATTTGGACCCGGGGGTGGATTTTTTAGTCGATGCCGCCAGTAGCAGTTATCGAGCACATCGGCAACGGGTGCAACGGGTCAACGTGGGGCGATATAAAGACAGTAGTCAATGGATCACCCAAAAACGGTATTTCAACGAACATAAAATCTACTTGTTGGAAGGCACCGATTCACTCTGCAAGCTCCTTCATATTCGCCCACGACAACTTGCAGCGCAATTGCCCAAGTCTTGCTATATCATCCCCATAAAAGGCAAGATGACCTGGACCGTCGCTACTCATACTATTCCAGCCACGGTCCTATACATTCAAGATAGCGTACTGCCCAAGCGTCTGCGACGGATGAATGTCGGTATTCATAGCGAATGGCTGCCCGCATTCAAGACAGCCAATGTTGTCGGAATGATACGCGGCACCGCAGTTCCAGATAGCTTCATTGCCCTCACAGCACATTATGATCACTTAGGACGTATGGGTTGGGATGCAACGTTTCCCGGCGCCAGTGACAACGCAAGTGGCACGGCAACCCTATTGCAACTTGCGCAGTATTTCGCACAACATCCACAACGCTATTCTCTACTCTTTATGGCCTTTAGTGGAGAAGAAGCTGGACTCTTGGGAAGTACTTTTTTTGTAGAACATCCCTTGGTTCCTCTTGCCAACATTCGCTTCTTGCTCAATATAGATATTATGGGCAATGCCGAAGAGGGGATTACCGTAGTGAATGCAACCAGCTTCCCAAAAGAATTTGCGCTGCTCGACACCTTGAATAAAAAGGAAAGTCAATTGCCGCAAATCCGCTCCAGAAGCCAAGCTCCTATTAGCGACCATTTCCCATTTAGTAAAGTAAATGTCCCGGCATTCTTTATCTATAGCAATGGCGGGCAAGGATATTATCATGATGTTTTTGACAAGCCGGCTACGCTCAAACTTACTAATGTGGACAAAGTGATGGACTTAGTTAAGCGATTCATTTCAGCGCTGCAATAAGGGGATTTTCAGCGGGATATTGGGCAAACTATGCGGTTGAATAGAGCTACAACTATTCAGCCGCGTATCTTTATTGCCATGAAAAGATTGCTCCTCCTACCACTTCTTGTGCTGGCAGCATGCCAGACAACCAAAAAAGATAATGAGGCTGCTCAGAAATTTCTGGATTCCTACACCCAGGAATATGTGAAGCTCTACACGAATAGTTCGCTTGCGCAATGGAAAGCAAATACCGAGATTATTTCAGGCGACAGCACCAATTCTGTAGCGGCGCAACATGCAGACGAAGCTATGGCAGCCTTTACGGGAAGCAGTGCCAATATTGATGCAGCTCGGAAGTTTCTTACAGACTCCAACAGCCTGAGCAAGATTCAGAAGAAACAACTCGAAATGATCCTGTACATGGCGGCCAACAATCCGCAAACCATTGCAGATGTCGTGAAGCAACGAATCAAAGCAGAGAACGAACAAACACAAAAGCTCTATGGTTATCAATATTTGCTTGATGGCAAGAAAGTGAGTACAAATGAGCTGGATGATATTCTGAAATCAGAAACCAACTTAAGTAGGCGCCTTGACGCTTGGCAAGCAAGTAAGGCTATCGGCCCAACATTGAAGGATGGCCTCATCAAGCTTCGTAAGCTCCGAAACGAAACCGTCCAAGCGCTAGGCTATCCTGATTTCTTCAGCTACCAGGTAAGCGACTATGGGATGAAGACACCGGAAATGATGCAGATGATGGACGGTTTGATTCGGGACCTGTGGCCACTCTACCGCGAATTGCATACCTGGATGCGCTATGAAATGGCTAAGAAGTACGGCGTGAGTCAAGTGCCCGATATGCTCCCGACTCAGTGGTTACCCAATCGCTGGGGGCAGGACTGGAGCCCGGCAGTGACGGTCAAAGGCCTGAACCTGGATAGTGTACTAAAACCTAAAGGCGCCGAATGGATTGCTAAAAACGCCGAAGCACTATACGTCAGCCTTGGATTCCCGCAGTTGCCGCAAACCTTTTGGACCTATAGCTCCCTTTACCCTTATCCGGCGGATAGTAATGTCAAAAAGAATAATCATGCCTCCGCCTGGCATATCGATCTCAACCAAAAGGTTCGTAGCCTAATGAGCATTGAGCCCAACTCCGAATGGTGGGAAACGACCAACCATGAACTGGGGCATATCTACTACTATCTTTCCTATAGCAATGATAGCGTACCGCCACTCCTGCGCCAGGGTGCCAACCGCGCCTATCACGAAGCTGTGGGTAGTATGATGGGTATGGCCGCTATGCAAAAACCCTATCTGATCGGGAGAGGCTTGGTGGGCGCTCAGGTACAGACGGATAGCGTGCAAAGTCTCTTGAAAGAAGCGCTGAATTCAGTAGTGTTTATCTTCTTCTCAGCCGGTACGATGAGCAATTTTGAAAAAGAACTTTATGCAGATAATCTGAGCCCGGACAAGTGGAATGCAAGCTGGTGGGCATTAGCAAAGAAATATCAAGGTATTGTGCCACCGACAGTTCGAGGCGAAGAATATTGTGATGCTGCTACCAAGACCCATATCAACGACGACCCGGCTCAATATTATGACTACGCCCTGAGCTATGCCTTGCTGTACCAACTACACAATCATATTGCTAAGGAAATCCTCCACCAAGACCCTCGTGCCACCAACTATTTTGGACATAAAGAAGTGGGCGATTTCCTTAAGTCTGTCTTGAAGTATGGTGCATCAAAAGACTGGCGCGAAGTGTTGAAAGAAAGCACCGGCGATGAGCTGAATGCGAAAGGCATGTTGGATTACTTCAGCCCGCTGCTCGCTTGGCTCAAAGAACAGAATAAAGGCCGTACCTATACCCTCCCCGAAACCTTGTAAGTCATTGCTCCCAACATGGGCGACCAACCGCTGATTGCTATATTTTGTAACACATTCCCACCCGAATTGAGTGGCGCCTCCGGTAGGATGTATCATTTGGCGGTACTACTTAGGAATGCCGGTTATTCGGTACAAGTGATCTGTGCCTTGCCCAATTATCCCGGCGGTAAGATATTCCCACAATATCGAGGGAGGCGAATGGTAGATGAAGTAATTGATGGTATTCCCGTTAGGCGAGTTGCCCTATTCCCATCCAATGTGTCTAATATATTGATTCGGGGCTTTAGTCAGTTGAGCTTGGTGGCGTCAATGCGCCTACAAGCCTACCGATGGCTGCTTAAGAAGAAGCCGGCACTGATCATTACCTCATCACCACCCTTGCCGATGGCTGCCGATGTGGTATATTATTTTAAAAAGAAAGGGATAAAGGTTCTCTTAAATGTGAGTGATATCTGGCCACTTTCGGCTTCCACGCTTGGTGCCTTGTCCGAGGGGAGCGTGTATCGATATTTACAACACAAGGAGCGGCAGATGTATGCAGGGGCTGTAGCCATTACAGCACAAAGTGAAGCGAGCTTGCGGCATATTCGCGCGAGCCAGCCTAAGATTGGCCCTACCTTTCTCTATCGGAATCTTCCTCTTCCTTCACCTGTAGAAGGGAACAATGATCCGCCAAACACGACCCGAATTATTTATCCGGGGGTGTTGGGGCATGCACAAGGCATACTCAAGTTCTGTCAGAATATCCCTTTGTCCAAATTGGGTATCGGGCTGGACATCTATGGGAAAGGCCCGGAATATGGTGCCATAAAGAAATGGCTATCGCAACACCCTGACCTGGATATTCGGCTGATGGAGCCGGTAACACCGCAGGATTTGGTGGAGGTGCTTGGCAATTATCGGGCCATGCTCATTCATCTGAATACAGAAATTGAAGGGGCGGTTCCCAGCAAGCTTTTTACAGCAATTGCTTATGGCTTACCTGTACTCTTTAATGCCGGCGGCGAGGGAGCAGCCTTGGTAAAACAATTTCAACTGGGCTGGGTAGCGGACCCGGGAGATTTTAGTTCCATTATTAGCAATCTGAAACAGATGTCCCGGCAGTCTGCGACAGAATATAGACAACATAGCCAACATATCCAAAGCGCAGCTTTAGCGCATTTCAACAAAGCAAAACAGGATGCAACATTCCTAGACTTTTTGGAAGGAATAATTGAAGGGTAGGACTCGGCAGTATTTGATATTGATAAAGACCAACGCTATAAGGGGATTTAGCTTGGATTGTGCAGAAAAAAAAGCCGATTCAAAAACAAGGCGTAGTCCCTCCCTATGGCAAGAAACGCTGCCGTAGCTCCTCAGTTGGCATAAGGCAACTATCCCTTTTCCCAAACCAAGCATATCGCCGCTTTGCGACTAGCCGATAGACCCAATCTCGAAGTCGTTTGGGTAGGTGATGTAGCACATAGAGCACGCGCCAAATACCGTCAAGGTGTTGGGTGAGCCGCAAAGCTGCATCCGATTCAATAAAGTAATCGTTGTCTATTTGGAAGATTATCGAATCCGGAACCCGGCCATACCTTTTTGCAACTTCTGCTTTTGCAGCCGCTCCAAGGGGCGATTGTAGGGGAGCAAAATGAATATCCTTCCTACTATTATGCCGAAGCACAAACTGAACTGAGCGATTGCAAAGATTGCAGGTACCGTCAAAGTAAAGAATGAGCTTATTCATGGAGGGGGTGTAAGCTGTCTAGCGGTAAGCTATCGGTGGCCGGTAGGGTGGTATTTGCTATTGGTTTTGGTGCTTGCGCTTGTCGCACCTGGAGGATAGAATCGGCTTTTGCTTTCACCTCTATAGCCATTCGTAGATCTAGGTCTTCCATCGCTTTGCGGTTGATCTCCGGCAGCCGGCTCCCCACGATGGAGTCCACCTTCGCCTGGATTTCGGTCGCGCTGTATTGTTTAGACTCGTTATTGCAGCCGCTAATGACCCAAATAACAACAATTGCCGATAAGATCCTTTTCATGTGATGCAAAGTTAACTTTCCGGCAAGTGTACATCAAGAAGCCTGCCGTTTTATAGGGCGAGTAGGTGGTCACTTCATCGCAGCTATTTTTCCCGGATTGTTTTTTGAACCTATTTGCTATAAAGAAGCTAATGCAGGATCTGGGTTAAATTGACAATATAAATTAGTTACAATTTGCTACTTACTACTTTTTTCACATTTTCAGAATTGACAATGCATTTTAGGTTTGACTTGTCTTTGTGATTCAAAACTCAAAGTACTAAAGACTATGAAAAAGCTAATCTTTCCACTACTACTACTACTGCCAATGTCCTTGGTGGCCAATGCGCAAGAAGGCACTGCAGAACTGTCCAAGGCTGCGCGGAAGGGATTTCTGACTGAGACGGGTATCAATGACGGCAACTATTCCTTGGTGTACAAGATAGCTGGCGACAAAAAACATAAGGATGAGCTTAGCTATGAGCGCTACATTTTCGACAAGGAGTTGAAGTTTGTAAAGTCGGAGCAAACGCAAGAGCCAAAAGTGCCGGCATCCGAGCGCCCCGATCGAACCATCAATAGGATTGTAGCAGGCGTCGGCGGTTGCAATTCATTTAATGTTTTGAGCATGAAACTCAATTTTACGAAATCCAGCATTCTTCAAAAATGGAATGAAAAAAAGCAACGCTATGTAACGGAAAAAGTACTTTCCTCAGAGACGTTTAAACCCAAGAGCGACTTCGGTACGCTCACCGGAAATGCAACATTCAACTCGCCTGATGATGGGACTTTGTTTGTCCTTGCCGGTGGCAAAAGCGATAAAGACAAACGAGCGACTCAATTTGTCGTCCTCACCAGCACTGCAGACGGCGATATTGACCAAAAACCCATTGACCTGAGCGGCAGTCAGACCTTAGTCTATGCCCAGCAGCTACAAGCCGGAGATATTGTACTCGTGTTTGCTCCGGATAAAGGCTCCCCGGACCTAAGTGCCTATACCTATTTTCGCTATGCGCCCAATGGCAGCATGAAGCATAAAATTTCCTTCAAGAGTCCTTCACCCAATATGCTCGTCACAGGTGCAGTGGAGGACGGTAACTCTGTATTACTCTGCGGGACATCAACCAAAAAGGATGACGCTTACAATGACATCTTTGCAGAATTTGCCGGTGAAATCTCCAACCCCTGCTTCGACGGTGCCGAGAATTTTCAGGATCAAAAATGGGAGAAACGTGCTGATGCCAAAATGGCCAATTTTCATTTGGTCAAATTCACTGGCGATCACTTCGACTTTGCCAGCACCGAACCGATCGCTTCATTTAAAGAAAAATTGAAACCTGCTGCTGGAGAGAAACATGTAGATGCCTATGATGGTAAGAAATTTTCTATCGAGAATTTCACCGTAACCCCTCAAGGCGAATACCTAGTGGCAGGCCAACTTACTGGGCGGAAAAAGTTGGGCACTTCTACTGCCGTAAAGAGTTATGAAGATCTTGTTTGTTTCCATTTTGATAAAGACGGCCACCTGAAAGCCCAGTATGCTACTAATAAAATGAATGGAGATAAGAAAAGTGAAATATTCCCGGTGGTGCAGCAGTTCAAAGCGAGCAAAGATGGCAAGTCCGTTTATTGGATCGTGATGGAAGTGAAAGGCTTTAAGGGCTATGCTAGCTTCTACGATGCGTACAATGGCAATGAAACTTACTATCCTAGATATTTTCCAAGAATCTCTAAGATTGACCCCGCTGGATTGAATGCCGCAGCCTTCAAGGTGCTTGGCAATGAAGACTATTATGTGTCCAAAGATTTTGCTCCCCTGGAAAATACTGCAGATAACAGCCTTGTCTATATCGGCTGTGATGAGGATAACAATACAATATGGCTGGGTAAATACATTTTTGAATAACTTTTTTCATCTAAAACAACCAAAACAATCAATATGAAACGCTTCGCACTTCTCCTCTGTGGGCTTAGTCTGGCAATGGGGGCTTGTAAAAAAACAGATTCGGGTAACGGCAGCTCAGGCGGCAGCTTCACCCTTGGCAACCAAACCTTCAACGTAACTTCCGCAGTTCGGGTTACTGCAGGCAATGTGATATGGTACACCTTCAATAGCTTTAACAATCAAACGCTGGCTAGCTCATCAATCAATTTTTATTTCCCAGGCACCACGGATCCCGCATCCGGCTCCTACACTATTGTACCAAGCTCTGCAGGAATGAGCAGTGGCCAGGTGAATATCTTAGGAGTAAAAAGCGATGGGTCAGGCAATGCGCCTACAGAATATACTCCAATCGGCGGAGAGTCTGTTTCTTTTACAAATAGTGGCGGCAAGGTTTCTATTAAAATTACTGCCGCAAATACCAAAGTATCCATCGGTGGAAGTACCAATGTCTCTGCTGACGTATGGGAAGTACTTAACTAATATCAACTCTAAAAGCCAACATGAAAAAACTCTTATTGTCCCTTACAGCACTTTCTTTAATTATTATTTCTTGTAAAAAATCCAGCGATGATGGGCCGAGTGGCGGCGGATCCTGCGCCCCCGATGCCTCCATTTGTTTTAAATTAGGGGATACGGTACACTCCTTCAAAGCATCTTGGTATAGTATCCTCGGAGGCGGCAAGAGTTTTTCTTACGGCGATTCTCTAATTGGGTTTGGTATGGATGTCGGCAGTTCGGATATCCGCGACTTTGCGCTGAACAAAGGGAGCCTTTGGAGCGGTGCTGCCCGGATGAATTTTCGCAATAAGAAAACAGGCATTCAATATGATGCGATTTCTGGTACGGTTTCTATCACTGCGAATAATAGCGGCCTCATCTCCGGTAGTTTTCATGGCACTGCCAAGAATTTCAGTAGTAGTAATCCCAATGATACTTTATTGATCACCGAAGGCACCTTGACCAGCGTAGCCGAAAAGTAAAAGATGTTGCGATAATGTGCTATTGGTTGCCGATAAAGTCGCTCCCCGGATTCTGCTGTAAACAGACACTGCAAAACTCTTGGGCTAAACCCGGAGGCCAATAAACAATACCTATTCAGCATCGCTTAATGGCGACTTTGCCCCGAGATGGTATTCGTTGCCCTATACTGCCCTACTGCTATAATAACGAATATTCACCCACCAATCCCACCTGCCCCGAGTTGACTACTCGGGGCTTTTTTTCATCAGTTCAAATCGGATTTTGCAGCAAATCGGTCGATTCAAAATCTTGGACAATGACAGCTTGTAGGAAAATAAGTATTGGTATGTTTCGTTTACAAAAGCCCAGATTCCGAAGTTGTATTTTGATCGTAACAAGGCGTCTGATGCGGAGTCTGGATTTGGAGGAAGGCTGCGCAAGCCGCACAGGCTTCATTACAAAGTGCTTCGAAAAAGGTTTTTTTCAGTACGGATTCGGGTTACATTAGGCAGTTAGTGGTATTAATTCAGAAGGGGTGATTTTTTGAGCAATTGCTCATCGGGAAATCATCAAAATAGTAGAAATTTACCAAATTGCTATGCGCCTGTTTTGTCTTTTCATTCTGGTCTTGCTACTCAGCCTGAATAGCCGGAAGGGTTATGCGCAATTGCAGCATGCTCCAAATGATACTATCCGTTTGGGCGGCGTGATCGTGGGGAAGGACACCTTCGCCATGGTATTTCTGGACGAAGTGGAAGTATTGGGAAAAATGCCCCGACACATTGCCAAGCAACGGGAGCGAATGATAGCGCTAAAATACAATGTGGTAAAGGTGTATCCCTATGCTGTTGCCGCGGCGGAGGTGCTCAAAGATGTGGACATGAACTTAGATCGATTTGGCGATGATAAGTCGGCACGAAAAGCCTACATCAAAGACATTGAAAAGAAGCTCAATGCTCGTTGGAAAGGCGAGCTTCAAAACCTCACAATATCGCAAGGACAGATCTTGGTGAAGTTGATCAACAGACAGACGGGGCGGAATTGCTTTGAAATAATCAAAGAAATGAAGGGCGGTTTTCGCGCGACAGTGTATCAAGGGATTGCCCTGTTATTCTCCAATAATCTCCGACACAACTACGACCCCAATGGCGATGATGCAGAGCTGGAGCAGCAAGTACGCGATCTGGAAGCATCGCTCTATTATCGCTACAAAGCCACCCATAATCATAACTAATGGTATGGTTTGGAAAGTCTGGGGGCAAACTCGGAACTTTGGCGCTGTATGAAACTCGATATATTGGCCATTGCCGTACATCCCGATGATATAGAACTCGGCGTTGCCGGTATCTTAATCAAACATGCTCGCCAAGGGCAGAAGGTGGGTATTTTGGACCTCACGCAAGGGGAATTAGGAACACGTGGATCTGCCGCCCTTCGGTTGTTAGAAGCCCAGGAAGCCGCTAAAGTAATGGGGGTATGCGTCCGGGAGAATGCTGGAATGCGGGATGGCTTTTTTCAAAACGATGAAGCGCATCAACTCCGTCTTATCCCCTATATCCGGCACTGGCAGCCGAATATTGTATTGGCCAATGCACTTGAAGATCGCCACCCGGATCATGGGCGTGCAGGTCGGTTAATCAGTGATGCCTGCTTCCTTGCAGGTTTACGAAAAATTGAAACCAGCTATGAAGGCAAAGCTCAGCAAGCTTGGCGACCAAAGCGGGTCTTCCATATGATACAAGATAGGCAGCTCCGGCCGGCAGTAATCGTGGATATCAGTGAAGTGTTTGACGAAAAGATCAAAGCAATCCAATGCTACAAAAGCCAATTTTTTAATCCCGATGCAGCTACCGATGAACCCGCAACCTACATATCTTCGCAGGGCTTTCTGGATCAGATAAAATATCGGGATGCCCTGCTGGGCAAGCAAATCGGAACACAATATGCAGAAGGGCTGCTGTGCGAAAATATTCCCGGAATCAAGGATTTGAACGCGTTATTATTGCCGGAGACACCTTGAATTGTGGGCTAAATTAGCCGGTTGAGAAATATTTTTTTGAGTAACTGCTCAAATATCCAAAATATGGTCGTACTTTTGCCGTCCTTAAAAAAATAAGAAGTCATGGCTCGCGTTTGTCAGGTTACCGGTAAGACACCCATCAAAGGACATAAAGTATCATTTTCCAACAAAAAAGCATTGCGTCGCTTTT